>JADKJZ010000006.1 GCA_016720805.1 Gemmatimonadota bacterium
GTTGGTGACCAGCGGCTTCGCGGGTACCTACCGACGCAGGCACGGCCGATGGCGTCACCGTGACCGACACGAATTCCGGGTCGGACCACCACGGTGGCACTGACCACCGGAATGACCACCGCCGATATCGTGCAGGCGCTGCAGACGGCGTTTCGACACCGACGGCCTCAACCTCACCGCCACCCAGGTCGGGAACGAGATCCAGCAGCTCGACCAGCTCAACTTTGGCGGCAGCGCCGCGGTATCAGCCTGGTCTTCACCGGGCTGGAGTGATGGCGCGGGCGAGGCGCCACCGTCCACCGACACCTCCGCTGCCGGCACCGACGTCGCGGGGACGATCGGCAACTTCGCGGCCCACCGGCACGGGCAGTTGCTGGTCGGCACCAGCGGTACCGACGCAACTTGGGCTCACGATCAGTACACCGGCCTGACGATCAGCGCGGCCGGCAGCGTCAATCTCTCGCTCAGCGCCGGGGCTCGGATCGAGCGCTTGCTCGACCGGTTCCTCAATACCGGCAACGGGCTGATCGACAGCAAGGTTTTTACGCGCTGGACTGCAGCACCGCCCGGCTGGCGACTCGCGTGTCCGCGCTGGATGCCCAGCTCGAACGGCGCCGCGCCGTCCTGCTGGCGAATTTCCGCCAGATGGAAACCGCCATCGCTCGGCTCAAGCAACAGTCGACCTCGCTGCTTGGCTCGACCGGCAGCTCCAACAGCAGCTCCGGAGGCAGTGACGATGAGTTACCGGATCGAGCGATCGGTACCGCGAGATGGAAGTGCGGGCGATGTCGCCCACACGCCCAGCGGTTAGGCGGCGCTCTACACCCACCTCCTGGTGGCACTGCGGCGAGCGCGCGGTCCCATCGAGGCGGGGAGATCGCGGCGCGGCGAGAGCGGCTCATCAAGGCCGAGGAGCTCGTCCACGAACTGCTCTGCTCGCTGGATCGCGACGCCGGCGGCAGGTTCGCCGATCGCCTCCCGCCCTCTACGGCTGGATGCTGGGCCAGTTCGCGACGATTCAGGCCAAGCCGAACCTGGCCCAGCTCGACGCGGTGGTGGCGATCGTCACCGAACTCCGCGGTGCACTGGCAAGCAGCCGCCGCGCAACTCGCCGGCGGAAACGCGGCAGCCTGATGCCGTTTTGCACCGAGCGAACGCGCCGCCACGTTGCTGGCAGCCCAGCTGAATGACCTGGCGCTACCGCCATGTCGTGCAGGCGCAGCGCGCGGTGCTGAGGATGGGCGATGCGGGGTTGCTGGGGATCTTCGCCAGCGAGGCCGACGGCATCATCGCCGACATCTCCGGCCCGCGAAGTCCAGTTGCCAGCCGTCTGCAGGCCGCCGTCCAGGCAGCCCCGGCGGCCCATGTGGCAGCAGGCCATCCGGTACATGGCCGAGCTGCACTGCCCGGGTCGAGGCGAGAGCAGGCCCTGGCCTCGGCGGCGGCTTGGGATCTGGCCGCCCAGATGGGGCGGGAGGCGGTCTGGATCGCCCATGAAATCGCCGACGTGACCGGCCAACTCGACCGCACCAGCAGCAGCGCCTATCAGGGCGCCGGCGACTCCGCCGCCCCCGTCATGATTGACCGTACGGGGTAGCTGCTCAGACTCTCAGGGACTTGGCCGATAGTGTATTCAATGGCTGCTCCCGCACCGACCAGTTACTCTGGTGGTCGGAACCGGGACTAGGCCAGGGCGCTTCCGCCAGGAAAGGAGGACGCAATGACGATCGACAGTCTTGGCCGCTCCAGGACACCGGGCTGACCCACGCCGCGCGGACTTCGCCGCCCGGGGCGCCGCAGTGGCAACCACCGCCCGCCGGCATCGAGTGAAGTCCGCGCCGATACGGCCGCAGCCGACACAGTGCAGTTGTCCCCGAAGCGATCGCGCTGGCCGGCGCCGAGATCCCCAAGGCAGAGATCCAGGCCATCCATCTCCGGGAGATCACCAAAGAAGATCGCCGAGGGTCAGTACGAGAGCACCGCCAACCTTGGCGATGCTTGCTGACGGACCGCATCATGAAGGAACTCCTCGGCGGCGCATGACCGCGAGGAGACTGGAGAATGCAGGTCCACCGCACGGCAGGGCAGATGCCCCGCGCCGATGCTCGCGTTGATCGGATGGTCAGCCATCCTGCGGCGTATTGCGGTAAGCCCGCCACGCGGCGGCGCCTGACCAGCAACCCCTGCAACCACCACCCCCACCAGGTAGAACCACTCCAGCGGCTGCGGCGCCGTGATCGGATGTAGACGCCGAAGTGCTCCTGCGAAGCCCCTGCCCCACCGAACAGCGCGCAACACCAGCGCCACCCCTACCACCGCCCCCCACGAACGCCAGCAGCCCCGACTCGAGCACCAGCAGCGCCGCAATCCGCCCCGGCCCGCCCCCAGCGAACGGAAAATGGCCATCTCCCGACGCCGCTCCTGCAACGTGCTGTACAGCGCAACCAGCATCCCCAACAACCCCACGAGCAACACCGCCCCCGTGATGATCCGCGCCCCGTCCTCGGCGTACCCAATGGCGTGCCACAATTCGGTCAGCGCCACCGCCGGCAAGATCGCGGTGAGCGGCTCGACCGCTCAGTGTTCATCTGTCGCTGCAACATCAGCGACGCAGCCGCGCGCCTTCGCCCCCAGCAGGAAGGCAGAGCCGGTGGCGTGTGCCTCGGCGCCGCCGCCGATGGCTGAGCGCCGGATCGCCTGCGCCCCAGGTGAGGCGGCGGTTCCGCCGGCATGGCGGTCCGCGGCGTCGCCGCGGGTGGGGCGGCCGCGGCTGGTGCCGGGGGCCGGGCAACTGTAGCGGCGCGAACTTCGGCTGGCCCAGCCGTCGGCGGATTCCGGCGCCATCCTCGTGCATCCCCTCGATCCCTTCGAGGGTGATAAACAACGAGCGGTCCACCGGCGTCGACGTGCGCGCCAGACGCCGACCACCTTGAAGGATGCTCCTCGTGATCGCTGATGCCGGTGCCACGGAGCCCGTGCGTGAACACCACCTGGCTGCCGATGCACGAGCTGGTGCGGCGTCGCCACCTCGGCGCCGATCACCACGTCGCGATCACCCTCGAGCAGCTGGCCTCCCGCGGCCGTCACCCGGCCATCGTTCCTGTACTTGGTGCTCGAAGAAGGCGGCGGTGGTGCCCACCACCCGATAGCCGTAGTAGGGAATCGCCCAGCGAGATCGGGATCGTCCAACGCCACCGCCGGATGACTGCGCCCAGCGCTGGTAGGTGCTCCACTCGACCGTCCCGCCGGCGCGCCGAGGCCGAAGATCGACGGAGCAGCAGCTGCTGGGAGCCAGCCGCGCGCCGACGATCAGGTCGGTGCCGCGGATCGTCCCCGCGAAGGGTTCGCCGAATGCCGCGGCGCACCGTCTCGACCCCGACCAGGAGCGCCACCGAGAGGGCGATCGAGAGCACGGTGAGGACGGTGGTGAGCCGCCGGTTGCGGAGCGAGCGGAGGGCGAGTTGAGGTGAGCACTCTCAGCGCCCTCCGGCCAGGTTGAGGTCGGCAGCGAGAGCACCCGGTCGAAGCGGGCGCCGAGCGAGAGGTCGTGCGACACGAAGAGCAGCGTCGCCTTCGCCTCGGCGCAGCATTCGAACAACAGCTCCAGGAAGCGGTCGCGCAGGTCGGTGTCGAGCGCCGAGGTCGGCTCGTCGGCGATCACGAGCTCGGGCGAGCCGATGATGCGCGCGAGCGCGGCGGCCACCCGCTGCTGCTGGCCGACGCTCAACTCGGTCACCGGGGTGGCGATGAAGCGCCCAGTTCGAGCCGCTCGGCGAGGCGGCGCGCCTCACCTACGATGGTGCGCCGCCAAGTCGCTCATGGCGATCGCAGCGGAGCGTGCAGCCGGGACGGCAGCGCGATATTCTCGAGCACCGAGAGGTACGGGATCAGGTTGAAGAGCTGGAAGAGGTAGCCGATATGGCTGCCGCGGAAGGCGTCGCGATGCGACGTGCAGCACGGCGAGGTCCTGCGCCGGATGCGCACCCCGCCCTTAGGGAGGGGCTCAGCACCCCGGCGATGAGGCCGAGGAGCGTCGTCTTGCCTGAGCCGCTGGGGCCGTGGAGGAAGAGGCGTTCTCCGGGGGCGATGGTGAGGTCGGCAAGCCGAAGGACCTCGCGTCCGGGGGGTACCTGAAGACGAGGTCCTGATGGCGACCGCCGAGGGGCGATCGCTCACTTCTTGGCGGGCGGAGCGTACGGCTTGCTGTCGATCCCTTCCATTTCGTAGTAGCTGGCGCCGTAGACCGATTCGGTCTGGCGCAGGTGCAGCACGCCCTCGAACATCACCGGATCCCACCAGCCGATCTTGACGGTCTTGCCGCCCTTCATCTTGACGTAGACCATCTGGTTCGGCGGCGGCGGCGGTGTGGACGCAGGCACCGAAGTACGGCACCAGGAGGAACTCGTCGGATTCCTGCATGTTGTCTTCGAGCGGGACGATGAACGCGGCGATCTTGACCAGCTTGCCGTCGAGCGCCTCGAGGGATGCCGGGGCCTTGCCGGTGTTGAGGTCGAGGCCCCCAGAATCCGCCAGTCGACCAGGACCAGGTCGGTCGCGAACGTCCCCGGCGGCCACGGCGGCGGGCGAGCCGGTGAAGACGATCGGGGCACGCGCGCCGGGCAAAGGCCGTCACCGAGGGCAAGCCGAGCGAGGACACGAGCATCGAGGGCCTCTCTGAGAACCAATTCGCAACAACAGCCAATTGGCTATGTTACGTATGATCGCCGGAATAAGTTGCCCCCCTTCCTCCCCCAGTTCCAACCCAGCGGAGAAGTCCCCATGGCCCGTTTGACGGTCGGCCTCGGCCTGGTTCTCCGGGGATCGCCGCGTGCGGCGGCGGCCAAGGCCCCAGCCACCACCCCGCTCCTGCGCGCGTCCCGCCGCGGCCCCGCTGCCGCAGGGCCCCGGCGCCCACTGCCGCGCCGGGCGCCAGTGGGCGTGACGCGGGCGCGCCGGTGCCGCGGGCGGTCGTGCCGGCGGTGGCCGCGGTGGCCCGTCGGTGGACAGCACCAAGTACGCGCACCACGCCGCCCGGACGATCCGATGATCCAGAAGATGTTTGACGAAGGGATGACCAACGGCCAGGCCGGCAAGCTGGCGCAGGTGCTGATGGACTCGATCGGGCCGCGCCTCACCGGCTCGCCGCGCCAGAACGCCGCCAACTGGGCGGTCAAGCCCTACGCCTCGTGGGGGATCCCGGCCGAGAAGCGAGCAGTACGGCACCTGGAACTCGTGGCAGCGCGGGCACACCCACGTCGACATGATTGCCCGCGCGTCCGTTCGCTCGAGGGGACGATGCCGCGGTTGGGCCCGGGCACCGGTGGCAAGGACGTCATCGGCGATGTGATCCTCTTCCCGGAGACGAAGTCGCCGGACGAGTTCGCCGCGTGGGCCAAGGCCAAGGCCAAGGGGAAGTTCGTGCTGATCTCGGCGCCACTCGCCTCCTGCCGCAGGCGGCGCAGTGGACTGAGTTCGGCCAGCCGGGCGCCTCCAGCAGCTCGCCGCGCTCAAGCCAGACCAACGGGCTGCATGGGCCGACGCGCACCAAGCGGGGCGGCAACATCAACGTCTGGACCAAGGCCTATGGCGTCGCCGGCGTGATCGGCCTCAACTGGTCACAGTACCCCGGCGTCAACAAGATCTTCGGCTCGCCGAAGCAGCAGGTGCTGACGCTCGATGCCAGTTGCGAAGACTACAACCTGCTCTTCCGCCTGGCGCAGAACAATCAGGGCCCGAAGGTCCGGCTGAACGCCGACGCCGGAGTTCCTCGGTGAGCGCCGATGTACAACGTCGTCCGGATGATCAAGGGCACCGAGCGGCCGAACGAGTACGTCGTGCTCTCGGCGCATTTCGACTCGTGGGCGGCCGCGTCGGGCGCGACCGACAACGGCACCGGCACGATCACGATGATGGAGGCGCTGCGCATCCTGCGGCAGGTGTACCCGAACCCGAAGCGCACCATCCTGATCGGGAACTGGGGCAGCGAGGAGCAGGGCCTCAACGGCTCGCAGGCGTTCGCCGAAGATCACCCGGAGATCGTCAAGGGGATCCGCGCCGGCTGGAACCAGGACAACGGCACCGGGCGCATCACCTCGCTCGGTGCCGGCCTGCTCACCAACGCGACCGACAACCTGATCTCGTGGCTGCGCGCGGTGCCGTCGTCGATCAGCGGCTGGGTCCGCCTCGGCGCGAACGCCTCGCCGGTCGCGCGGGCGGCGGCGGCACCGACGGCTGGCCTTCCAGTGCCGCGGCGCGCCGGTGCACGGGATAGGCGCCCTCGGGTGGGACTACTGCAACACCACCTGGCACACCAACCGCGACACCTACGACAAGATCGTGATCGCCGACCTGAAGAACAACGCGACGCTCGTCGCCATGCTGACCTACCTGGCCGACAAGGACCCGACCGCCAGGCGCCGCAGCTGATCAGCGTGAGAACCCGGCCACCCAGGCCCGCGATCACCTATCCGATGTGCGGGCCGAACAACTCGTCAAGGCGACGCGGAAGAGGACGGATTCGCCGTTGATTGGGCGAGGCGTAGGTCGTAGGCGAGGCGTTAGACGAAAAGGGTTGGCACACTTAGGCCCCTCTTTCCTACGACCAACGACCAACGACTAACGACAACGTCTAACGACTCCTCTTCATCATCATCAAACGAGAAGTCCTCGTCAGAAGTCCTCGTCGAGATCATCCTCGTCGTCATCGTCATCATCTTCGCCCTCTTCGCCGTCGAGTTCGTCGTCCTCATCCTCGAGGTCGAGATCGTCCACGTCGAAAATTTCCTCGCCATCTTCGTCAAACCGGCGGCGCATCGCAGTGTCCAGCGACGCCTCCAGGACGTCTCCCACGACGACATGATGTGCTCCTCCACGTGACCAGTTCCGGGTGATGACCAGTTGGGCCGGGTGGCTACCATTTACGAGACGTCGACGCCCCGGTTCGCCGCACGCTGCACCTTCTTCCGTTCGGTGGCCGCAGGCTCCGCTTGCGGAACCGGATGTTCTCCGGCGTGACCTCGATCAGCTCGTCCTCTTCGATGTACTCGAGGGCGTACTCCAGCGTGATCGGCGCGGCGGCTCGAGCTGGATGTTCTCGTCGGTCGACGTCGTCCGCATGTTGGAGAGCTTCTCTCCTTGCCGACGTTCACGTCCATGTCGTCCGGACGCGAATTCTCGCCGACGATCATCCCCTCGTAGACCAGCTCGCCCGGGGCGACGAACATCTGCGCCCGCTCCTGCAGGTTGGCCAGTGCGAAGCCGACCACCGGCGCCTCACGGTCGGCCACCAGCACGCCGCGCTTGCGACCCGCCAGCGGACCCGCCCACAGCCCGTACTCCAGGAAACGATGGTGCATCATCCCGGTGCCGCGGGTGTCGGTGAGGAACTCCGAGCGGTAGCCGAAGAGGCCGCGCGACGGGATCCGGAAGGTGAGCCGGACCATTCCCTGCCCCGGGTTTCGCATCTCGGTCATCTCGGTCTTCCGGGGGCCGAGCTTCTCCATCACGACGCCCATGTACTCCTCGGGGACGTCGATCGTCAACTCCTCGTACGGCTCCAGGCGCTCGCCATTGGGGCCGTCCTTCAGGATGACGCGCGGCCGGGAAACCTGGAACTCGTAGCCCCGCGCCGCATCGTCTCCATCAAGATGCCCAGGTGGAGCTCACCGCGTCCGGCCACCGGAGTGGGTGTCCGGCGAATCGGTCGGCTCGACCCGGAGGGCGACGTTCCGCTCCAGTTCCTTCGAAGAGCCGGTCGCGCAGCTGCCGGGACGTGACGTACTTGCCTTCGCGCCCGGCGAAGGGCGAGTTGTTGACCATGAAGTCGACCGAGATCGTCGGCTCCTCCACGGCGATGCCGGCCATCCGCTCCGGGTAGCTCGACCGAGGTGAACGTCTTGCCGATTTCCGAGCGTCTCGAAGCCCGACAGCGCCACGATCTCACCCGCCTGTGCGGCGTTTCGATCCGGTTCAGTCCGTCGAAGGTGTACAGCTTGGTGATGCGGCCCTTTTCGACGCCCGGCTCATCGGCCACCATCCCGGGCTCGCCCAGGGGCAGCAGGGAGACCTGGTCGCCAACGTTGATGCGGCCCCGCTCGATCCGGCCGATCGCGATCCGACCGATGAACGACGAGAAGTCCAGGGTCGAGACCAGCATCTGGAACGGCTTCTCCGGGTCGCCCGACGGCGGCGGCACGGTCTTGAGGATGGTCTCGAACAGCGGCTCCAGCGTGGTGCCGGGCTGGTCGAGCTCCAGGGTGGCCGTTCCGGCGCGGCTCGACGTGTACAGGAAGGGGCAGTCGAGCTGCGCCTCCGTGGCGTCGAGGTCCATGAACAGCGACAGCACTTCGTCGTGCACGCGCATCGGCTCGGCGTCCTGCCGGTCGATCTTGTTGATCGCGACGATCGGCTGCAAGCCCAGCGCCAGCGCCTTCCGGGTCACGAAGCGCGTCTGCGGCATCGGCCCTTCGGCCGCGTCCACCAGGATCAGCACGCCGTTGACCATGCGCAAGATACGTTCGACCTCGCCCCCGAAATCCGCGTGCCCCGGCGTGTCGACGATGTTCATCTTCACGTTGTGCCAGGTGATGGCGGTGTTCTTGGCGAGAATGGTGATCCCCCGCTCTTTCTCGAGCGGGTTGGAATCCATCACGCGCTCTTCGACGTGCTGGTTGGCCCGGAAGGCCCCAGCCTGGCGAAGCATCTGGTCCACGAGGGTGGTCTTCCCGGTGGTCCACGTGCGCGATGATGGCAAGGTTACGAATATCCACGACAAATCCTGTCCACGAGCCCGTCAGGTTACCTCAGGGCGCCATATATACCCGACGAGGGTGGGGGCCGCAAGGCGATCAGTGACGATGCGCCATGCCGCCCCGGAGGGGGGATGCGGCGTGGTGCTCGTGGCCGCACGCCTCGGCGCCACAGGCCTCCCCCGTCTCGAGCTGGATCGTGACGTGGCCGATACCCAGCTCGGCCATCGCCCCTTCCATCTGCTTGAGCACCGCCGGATGCCCCTCGAGGTCGATCGCCACCGCGTGGGCGCTCATCGCCACCAACCCCTTGGTGACGGTCCAGACGTGGACGTCGTGCACGCGGGAGACGCCCGCCACCGCCAGCAGCCGCTCCTCGACCTGGGAGACCTGCATGTGCTCGGGGACCCGATCCAGCAGGATCGTCCCGCTCTCGCTGACCAGCCGCCACGCGCTCCGGAAGATCAGCACCGAGACCAGCACCGAGATGATCGCGTCGGCCGGAAGCCAGCCGAAGAAGTGGATCACCAGCGCCGCCACGATGGCCCCGACCGAGCCGAGCACGTCGCCCATGATATGGAGATAGGCGCCACGGACGTTCAGGTCGTGGTGGTGATGCCCATGCAACACCCGGAGCGAGATCAGGTTGACGATCAGCCCGACGGTGGCGACCCACCCAAAGAGGACGGCATCGATCTCCCGCGGCTGATGCAGCCGGTCCCACGCCTCGAGGGTGATGCCGATCCCGATCCCGAACAGCGCCAGCCCATTCACCAGCGCCGCGAGCACCTCCCAGCGGAGATTGCCGAACTCATGCGCCGATCCCTGCCGCCGCTGGGCCACGCGCGCACCGAACCACGCCAGGGCCAGCGCGGCCACGTCGGTCGCCATGTGGCCGGCATCGGCGAGCAGCGCCAGCGAATTGCTGATCACGCCGCCGATGATCTCGATCAGCAGGAACCCCGCCGTGAGCGCGAGCACCGTGGCCAGCTTGCGACTGGTCATCCGGCCACCCGCCGCCGCACCGCCTCGGCATGTCCGAAGAGTCCTTCCGCCTCGGCGAGCGCCATGACGTGCGGCGCATCGGCCAGCAACTGCGCCCGCGAGTAGCGAATGAGCGACGTGCGCTTCACGAAGTCGTAGACGCCGAGCGGCGAGGCGTAACGCGCGGTGCCGCCGGTCGGCAAGACGTGGCTGGGCCCGGCGATGTAGTCGCCCACCGGCTCCGGCGTTGAGTCGCCAATGAAGATCGCGCCGGCGTGGCGCACCAGTGCCGCCAGCTCGTCCGCGTCACGCGTGACAATCTCGAGATGCTCCGCCGCGCGAATGTTGGCGACCTCGGCGAGCGCGGCGCGGTCAGCCACCAGCACCACCAATCCGTTGCGCATCAGTGAGGCACGCGCGACGTCGGCCCGGGGGGCTGTGGCAAGTGCCGCCTCGAGTGCTGCGGGGATCGCATCGGCCAACTCGCGCGATGTCGTCGCCAGCCACGAGGCGGCGTCTTCGTCGTGCTCCGCCTGGGCAATCAGGTCTGCCGCAATCAGGTCGGCTTGGGCCGTCTCGTCGGCGAGGATCAGCACCTCGGTCGGGCCCGCGACCATGTCGATCCCCACCTGCCCGAACACCTGCCGCTTCGCCTCGGCGACCCACTTGTTGCCGGGGCCGACGATCTTGTCGACCCGGGGGACAGTTGCGGTGCCATAGGCCAGTGCCGCCACGGCGTGCGCGCCGCCGATCTTGAAGACCCGGGTGACGCCACTGATGGCGAGGGCGGCGAGGACGGTGTCGTTGATCCCGTTCGGCGGGGTGACGGCCACCAGCTCCTTGACCCCCGCCACGACGGCTGGAATGGCGTTCATCAGGACCGAGGAGGGGTAGGCCGCCTTCCCGCCAGGCACGTACAGCCCGGCGGCGTCCACGGGGGTCACCCGCATCCCGAGCAGGGTGCCGTCGGGACGTTCCTCGCGGAAGCCGGTATCGCGCTGCTGCAGGTGATAGCGCCGGACCTGCTCGGCCGCCCGTTCCAGGGCGGCACGGACCCCGTCCGGAATCCGCGCCAGCGCCTCATGACAAGCGGTCAGGGGCAGCTCCCATTCGGTCGGGCCGAGGGAGGAGCCGTCGAACCGCTGGGTGTATTCCAGGAGCGCGGTGTCGCCCCGGGTGGCCACATCGGCGACGATCGCCGCGACGGCCTCCTGGGTGATCCGATCGGTCGTGGCGAAGGAGGGGAGGTACGCCGACAGCCCCGCCAACCCGAGGGGGGCGGTGGTGGCGTCGTATCGGCGGATCACCGCCCCATCTCGCTCCGGATGCCCGGACGCGCTAACCTTCGGCAGAATGGAACCCTCCACAAGCTGGACCTCGATCGCCGTCGGGCTGCTGTCGGTGATCGCCCTCGTGGCCCTCAACGCCTTCTTCGTCGCGGCCGAATTCGCCCTGGTGGGCGCCCGCCGCACGCGCCTCGAAGAGATGGCCGAGGCCGGCGACGGCAAAGCTACGCTGGCCCTCAAGGCGGTCCAATCCCTCGACCGCTACGTCTCCGCCACCCAGCTGGGGATCACCCTGGCCTCCCTCGGCCTCGGCATGATCGGCGAGCCGGCGCTGGCGGGGCTGCTGGAGCGCTTCTTCAGCGTCCTTCCGGCCGACCTGGCCGCCATTGCCACCCACACGGTGGCGGTGGCGATCGCCTTCTCGCTGATCAGCACCCTGCACATCGTCCTCGGTGAACTGGTACCGAAATCGCTGGCGATTCGGTTCCCGGAGGACGTCTCCCGGTGGGTGACCGCGCCGCTGATCGGCTTTGCGTGGGTGATGCACGGCCCGATCCATGTCCTGAACGGGACGGCGAACCGCCTGCTCCGCCTGGGTGGGGTCGCCCCGGTCGACGGCCACGAGCGGCTCCACTCCTCCGACGAGATCCGGATGCTGGTCGAGCAGTCCGGCGAGGGCGGCTCGCTCGGCAAGGAGCCGGCTCGCCTGCTCGAGGGGGTCTTCGAGTTCAGCGAGAAGACCGCCGAAGAGGTGATGACCCCGCGGACCGAGATGAGTGCCCTTGAGGCCGATTGCTCCGTCGAGGCGGCAGCCGACGAGGTCGCCGTCGCGGGCCGCTCCCGCTACCCGGTCTACACGGAATCGCTCGACGAGATCGTCGGCGTCGTGCTGGCCAAGGACATCCTCCGCGCCGTCCGGCAGGCGCCGGGGACGTCGCTCCGCACCATCATGCGGGCACCGCTCTTCGTCCCGGGGACGCGCGAGGTCGAGGATGTGCTCTCCGACATGAAGAAGCTCAAGACCCACTTGGCGGTGGTGCTCGACGAGTATGGCGGCACCGCCGGCCTGGTCACCATGGAGGATCTGCTCGAGGAGATCGTCGGCGAGATCTTCGACGAGTACGATCCGGTGCAGGCCGCCGCCCTGGCCGCGACCGCCGATGGCTCGGTCGTCATCGAGGGAAGCACCACCATCGGCGACTTCAACAATCGCTTCGAGACCGACCTCGACGACAGCGACTACACCACGGTCGGCGGCTTCCTCTTCGGACAGCTCGGCCGGCTCCCCAAGGTGGGCGATCGGGTGACCATCGGCAGTCACGGATTCGAGATCGCCGAGATGGCGGGGAGGCGAGTGGAGCGCGTTCGGGTCATATTGACCGCATGATGACTCGCTCGTCCATCGCCCCGGTCCCGCCGGGGACCCTCGACCTGACCGGCCCCGCCGTCCGTCGCCGCAGGACGTTGCAGCGCGCGGCCACGACCGTGCTCGAATCGGCCGGCTTCGAGGAATGCATTCCGCCGACCTTCGAGTACGACGAAGTCTTCCTCCGCGCCGGTGGCCCCGAGATCGCCGAGCGGCTGCTGCGCTTCCCCGATCATGACGGCCGCCTCCTCGCCCTCCGCTACGACTTCACGGCCGCGGTGGCGCGCGTGGCAGCGACGTCGTTCGCCGATGTCGCGCCGCCGCTCCGCCTCTGCTATTCGGGCAAGGTCTATCGGCAGGAGCCCGACCGGGTGGGGCGCCCACGCGAGATCCTGCAGGTCGGTGCCGAGATGCTGGGGATGGCCGGGGCGGCGAGCGACGTCGAGCTGATTCGACTCACGCTCACGCTGCTCGCCGCGCTGGCACCGGCCGACTACCAGGTCAACATCGGCCACGTCGGGGTGCTCGCGCCCGGCTTTGCCGCGCTGCCGCCGGAACGGCGGAGCGAAGTGCGCCGCTGGGTCGATCGGAAGGATCGCGCGTCGCTGGCCCGCCATCTCGCCGGACTCGACTCGCCCGCGCGCGAGCTCGCCTCGCTGCCGTTCATCATCGGCCGCCGCGACGCGCTCGAGGCGGCGCTGCCGACGGCGCCGGCGGCGGTGCGCCCCGGGTTGCAGCAGCTCCTCGCCCTCGATGCGGCGCTCACCGACGACGAGCGCAAGCACGTCGTGTACGACCTCGGCGAGGTGCGCGGGCTCGACTACTACACCGGGATCCACTTCGAGGTCTTCGTGAGCGGGGCTGGTCACGCGGTCGGCGCCGGCGGTCGCTACGACGACTTGATGGGGCGCTTCGGGCGGCCGATGCCGGCCGTTGGCGTCTCGCTCGATGTCGACGCGCTGGCGGAGTTGGTCCCGTGAGCGGCATCCTCCGATTGGCACTGGCCAAGGGGCGCCTCTACGACGGCGCGGTGGAACGCCTCACGCACGCCGGCATCACGGTGGCGACCGATGCCGGCCGCCGCCTGCTGATTCCGACCAGCGATCCCTCGCTCGAAATCATCGTGGTGAAGCCGGGCGACGTCCCGGTCTACGTCGAGAGCGGTGCCGCCGACCTCGGCGTCACCGGCACCGACGTGTTACGTGAATCGGACGCCGACGTACTCGAACCGCTCGACCTGGGCTTCGGGGCCTGCCGACTCGTCGTCGCCGCGCCGATCGCCACGTCGTATCCGAGCCTGCCGCACGGCCGCACCCCGCGCGTCGCGACCAAATACCCGCGACTCGCGCGGCAGCACTTCGCCGGCATGGGCCGCGCGGTGGAAGTGATCATGGTGGGGGGATCGGTCGAAGTGGCGCCGCTGTTGGGCCTCTCCGACTGGATCGTCGACCTGGTCGACACCGGCAACACGCTCAAGGCCAACGACCTGACCGAGCGTGAAGTCATCCTGCAGAGCAGCGCAGTCCTGGTGGCGAATCGGGCGTCGCAGAAGCTGAAGCTCGAGGCCCATCTTCAGCTGATGAGGATGATCGATCATCGATGATCGATCATCGATCATCGGCCGTCAGGGCCTCCCCACCACATCGTACATGCTCCGATACTTCTTCCGCACCCCGGTGTTGCGCGGCGGGAAGAGATTGAACTTGATGATGTGCCAGAACGCCGCCACGCCGTCCTTCCAGCCGATCTTCTTCCCTTCCTCGTAGGTCCGGCCGCTGTAGGAGATCGGCAGTTCCCAGATCTTGGCGTGGGCCTGTGACAGCCGCGCCGTGAGTTCCGGTTCGAAGCCGAAGCGATCGGTGGTGAGGATCAACTTCTTCATCAGCGGCGCGCGGACGACCTTGTAGCAGGTCTCCATGTCGGTCAGGTTCAGGTCGGTGAACATGTTCGACAGCAGCGTCAGCAGGCCGTTGCCGACCGAGTGCCAGAAGTAGAGCACGCGGTGCGGGCCGCCGAGGAAGCGCGATCCGAAGACGGCATCGGCGTCGCGTTCCTCGATCGGGTGGAGCAGCGTCGGGATCTCGGCGGGGTCGTACTCGAGGTCGGCGTCCTGCACCACGATCACGTCACCCGTCGCCGCCTCGATCGCGGTGCGGATCGCCGCGCCCTTGCCCCGGTTCACCTCGTGGTGTCGCACCGCATCCACCCGGCCCTCGGCGAGCAGTCGGTCGAGGATCTCGCGCGAGCCGTCGGTGGAGCAGTCGTTGACGCAGACGATCTCCTTGTCGACGGGCACGGCGCGGACCTTCTCGATCAGCGTCTCCAGGGTCCGGGCCTCGTTGTAGACCGGGATCAGGATCGACACGCGCAGCGTCATCGAGGCTGGCTCCGTGGGGCAAGAGAAAGGGCGAGGGCGATCGCCGCCCGCATGCTGCCGGCATCCGCGCGGCCGGTCCCGGCGATGTCGATCGCGGTTCCGTGATCGGGCGAGGTGCGCACGAAGGGCAGACCGAGGGTGACGTTCACGGCGTTGCCGAAGGAGGCGACCTTGATCGCCGTCATGCCGACATCGTGATACGGCGCCAGCACGGCGTCGAACTCCCCGCGCATGGCACGGACAAACACCGTGTCGGCCGGCAACGGGCCCGTCGCGCCGAGCCGCTCGGCGGCCGGCACCAGGATGCGCGGCTCCTCGTCGCCGAAGAGCCCCTGCTCGCCGGCGTGCGGATTGAGGGCGCAGAGTGCGAGCCGCGGCTCGGCGATGCCGAATTGCTCCCGCAGCGCGCGCTTGGTGACCTCACCCGTGCGGACGATCTTCTCGGTGGTGAGCAGCAGCGGCACATCGCGCAGCGGCACGTGCGTCGTCACCAGGACCACGCGGAGCCGATCGGAGGCGAGCATCATCGCGACCTCGACGCCGCCGGCGAGTTGCGCCAGCCATTCGGTGTGTCCGGGAAATGGAAAACCGGCCAGATGAAGCGCGTGCTTCTCCGCCGGGCCGGTGACGATCGCATCGACGGCGCCGCTCATGGCGAGCTTGGCCGCCTGTTCCACGGCCCGCCCGGTGATCAGCCCCGCCTCGACGGCGCCCGCGCGCGCCGGCCCCTTCCCTGGGTGCCAGGGGCCGGTGGCGATGCGATGATCGGCGGGGATGGCTTCGACCTGCTCCCGCGCGCCGAGGAGGGTGATCTCGGCGTCGACGCCATCGGCAAGCGCCGCGGCGACGATTTCCGGCCCGATCCCGCGCGGGTCACCAAGGGTGACGGCGAGCCGGGGCCGGCGCGTCACGGCCAGCGAATGTCGACGAAGGTGCGGCGGCGCAGCTCGCTCATGTAGGCGCCGAGGCCGAGTTCGCGGGAGAGGCGGAGGCGGATGTTCTCGCGTACGGCGTCGTAAGTCGCCGGTCCCTCGGGGGTCCGCTCGGTCACCTTCGCGATGCCCCACTTGGTGCGGAGCGGCTGGCCCTGCACTTCCAGCGAGAAGACCCGCGACACCTTCCCTGAGTCGACCCCGACCAGCGCCCCGGCATAGGCCGGCGGGAGCGAGTCGACGTAGATCCCGACGATGTCGCGCTCCTCGGACTGATCGTGGAAGATCCGCTGCAGCGAGTCGAACGACGCCCCGGCAGCAACGAGCGCGGCAATGTTGTCGACCTTGACCTTCGCCGCGAGGGCGCCGGTCGAGTCGATCTCGGGGATGATCAGGATGTGGCGCGCCTGCACTTCGGTCGGCTGCGCGCGGGTCACCTGGATCACGTGGTAGCCGAACGGCGACTTCACGGCGTTGGAGATCACGCCCGGCTTGAGCTGGAAGGCGACCTCTTCGAACTCGCGCACCATGGCACCACGACGGAAGAAGCCGAGGTCGCCGCCGGTCTCGCGGGTCCCGTCCATGCCGAAGCGCTTGGCCGCCGTGGCGAAGTCGGCACCCTTCCGCAGTTCGACGATGATCGAGTCGACCAGCGCCAACGCCTTGGCGTCGGCCTCGGGCGTCGGCTTCGGCGAGACGATGATCTGCCGCAACGACACCGCGGCCGGCCGCATCCCGAGCATCCCCGCCGCCGCAAAGGCGTCGTAGTACGCCCGGACTTCCTTCTCGGTCGGCATCAAGTCCTTCAGGGTGCCCTTCTGCCGGAGGGCCAGCGAGAAGCGCTCGCGGTAGAACTGCTTCCGCTGCTGCTCGATCAGCCACTTCCGGTAATCGTCGACGGTGTTGAAGCCGATACCGCGCATCTCGGCCTCGAACTCGGGCTGCGTCTTGTACTGCCGCCGTTGCTGCGTGAGGACGCCGTCAACCGCCTCGGCGACTTCCTGGTCGGTCACCTGGATGGTGGTGTCGGTGATCGCTTCCTGATACAGCAACTCTTCGTTGATGAGCGTGTCGACCAGCGCGCGCTTGTAGGCCGCCACACCCAAGGAGTCCCGGGGAATCCCCGGGGCCCGATTGGCCTGGTTCTGGAAGAAACGCTCCTCCACCATGGAGAAGAGGATCGGCGCCGTACCAACGACGGCGACGATCCGATCGATCGGCTCGCCCGCCTGGGCGGACAGCCCGCTCACCGCACCCCCAACGAGGGATGCGGCGAGCGTGATGGCAGGGAGCCAGCGCCTCACGGCGTCTTCGGGGCGGGCGTGCTGCCCGGCACCGGCGCAGGACCCGGCGCGGGCTGCACCGCGCCCGGCGGGGTGGCACCCGGCAACGGCCCGCCAGGCATCGGTCCGATCTTGGCGATGGCGAGCTCAACGGCCCGCTTCACGCCGACCTCATTGATGCCGTACTTCGCCTCCCCGCGGAGCGTCCAGGTGACCATCCCCGGCAGGATGCGAAGCGGCGTCTGGTTCGAGGTCATCCGATCGAAGAACTGGTCGACCTTGAGCGCCGCGGCCTTGGAACGATCCGACTCACTCGCCTTCGGATCGATCATGTCGGGCGTCAACTGCATGGCAGCGCGCATCGAATCGATCCCGGCCGTGAAGCGGCTCTTGAGATCGGTCCACTCCGCACTGGTGATTTCAATCTTGTTCTTCTCGGCGTCCTTCAGCAGCAGCGAGCTCTCGGTGAGGCTCTTCACGAACTGCACCAACTGGCTATCCTGCGCCGCCTTCATCTGCCCGATCAACTGCCGGCCCATGGTCGGATCGGCCGACGCGCCCATCGTCCAGTGGAGGAAATCACCGACGGTGAAACTGCCGCCCTTGTAACTGACGAGCTTCCCCTTGTCGGCGCGCTGTGCGTCCATCGCGTCGAGAGCAGCCCGCATCTTCGCAGCGGCATCCGGCGCCACCTCGAGCTTGAACTCCTTGTTCAGATCGGCAAAGTAGGTCGAGTCCATCGAGCGCATCTGCAGCTGCTGCGCCGACGACGCCAACCGCGGTGTCGCCTCCTCGGCGGTCGGGTAGCGCAGGATGTGGTAGCCATAGTTCGTGGTGACCACGCCGCTGATCTCGCCCGGCTTCAGCTTCCAGCCTGCCTCGCTGAATTCCGGCGCCCAGGCCGTCCGCTCCGCGGGCGGCAGGTAGCCGTCATCCTGCGCCGAGACCGGGTCCTGCGAGTTGGCCTTGGCCAGTGCGGCGAAGTTGGCGCCACCCTTGGCCTGCGCCAGCAACGCCTCGATCCGCTTCTTCGCCTTCGCCTTGTAGGCGTCGCTCGAGTCCTGCGTGAGGATCAGGATGTGCTGGTGCACGCGCGTGACGCCGGCCTTGTAGATCGAGTCGGCGACCTTCGGGTCGACCTTCGTCCGACGCGCGACGAGCGAGTCGTGGTAGTGCGAGGCGCGGAGCGAAGAGATCTCCGGCCAGAGCGCCGACGCGATGAAGGTCGAGTCGACGGCGAAGTTGTCCTTCGCGACCCGCTGTGCGAACAGGGTGTAGTCGACCCAGAGCCCGGCGATGAAATCGGCCGCCTCAGCGGTCGGCGCCTGCCCCTTCGCGGTGGCAAGAATGTCGGACACGCGCGTGGCCGCGAGTTCCTGACCAGCCGCCTTTGCCACCACGTCCGGGTGCGCGGTGAACGCCCCGCCATCTCCGCACCCGCTACCCAGGATGGCGACTGCCGCCACCAGCACCATTGAACGACGCATCGGACTCCTCATCTTGTGGAAGATCGTCGGTGACTTACACCGCCACCTGACGCAAAGCGCGGACGAGGGAGGGCACCAACCCCTCCCCGCCGAGCCGAACAAGCCGCAACGACAGGGGCACCGTGCGGCGCACCTCGGCGGCCAGCTGGACATCGTCCAGCGCCTGCGTAAGCCCGGCCATCCGCGGGGTCGCCCCCTGCCGGAAGGTGAGTCGAGCTTCATCCCCGCGGACCAGCACGTGCTGGAGCCCCAGCACCGCGCCGATGGCCCGCAACCGGCCCATGTCGAGCAGCGCGTCGGCCTCCGGGGGAAGGGGGCCGAACCGCTCGCGCAGTTCCGCCCGCAACTCATCAATGTCGCCCGGAGCCGACGCCCGCGCCAGTCGGCGGTAGAGGTCCAGCTTGGTCTCGTCGTCCGGAATAAAGGCGTCCGGGAGGTGCGCCGGGACGTCCAGGACCACATCCGGCGGCTGGGGCGCGTCGCCCCCACCCCGGCCCCGCATCGCGGTGACCGTTTCCTCGAGCCAGCGCATGTAGAGGTCAAAGCCGACGGCGTGGGCATGCCCGGACTGCTCGGACCCCAGGAGATTGCCCGCCCCGCGCAGCTCCAGGTCCTTCAGGGCGATCCGGTACCCGGCCCCCAGATCGGTATGATGCTCCAGCACCTTCAATCGTTCCTCGGCCGAGGAATCGATCGTATCCGGGACCACCAGATAGCAATACGCCCGGCGGTGCGACCGGCCGACCCGCCCGCGAAGCTGGTAGAGTTGTGCCAATCCGAAACGATGGGCGTCGTGGACGATCATCGTGTTCGCGTTCGGCACGTCCAGCCCCGACTCGACGATCATCGTGGAGACGAGGATGTCCACTTTTCCCACCACAAACTGCTGCATGACGTCTTCGAGTTCATCGGCGGCCATCTGACCGTGCCCGACCGCCACCGTGGCGCGGGGGGCCAGCGCCCGGATGCGCGCGGCGATCGTCTCGATCGTCTCGATCCGGTTGTGCACCACGAAGACCTGCCCGCCGCGGTCCAGCTCGCGCGCCATCGCCTCTTCGAGCAGCCCGTCGTCCCACGGCTCGACGAAGGTCAGGATCGGCGAGCGGTCGCGCGGCGGCGTCTCGATGACCGTCATGTCGCGCAGGCCGGCGAGCGAGAGGTGGAGCGTCCGCGGAATCGGCGTCGCGGTGAGCGTGAGCACGTCGACGGCGAGGCGCAGCTGCTTGAGCCGTTCCTTGTGCTTGACGCCGAAGCGATGCTCCTCGTCGACGATCAACAAGCCGAGGTCCTTGAAGAGCACATCCTTCGACAGCAGTCGGTGCGTCCCGATCACGATATCGAGCCCGCCCTCGGCGAGCTTGAGCACCGTCTCCTTCTGCTCCTTGGCGGTGCGGAAACGCGAGAGCGCCTCGACCGTGACGGGATAGTCGGCGAGACGATCGGCAAAGGTCCGGAAATGCTGTTCGGCGAGAATGGTGGTGGGGACCAGCACCGCGACCTGCTTGCCACCCTGCACCGCCTTGAACGCGGCGCGCACCGCGACTTCCGTCTTGCCGTAGCCGACGTCGCCCACCAGCAGCCGGTCCATCGGGAGCGGCCGCTCCATGTCGCGCTTGATGTCCTCGGTGGCCTTCCGCTGGTCGGGCGTGTCCTCGTACAGGAAGGAGGACTCGAGCTCGCGTTGCCAGCGGGTGTCCGGCGGCGCCGGATAGCCGGCGTGCACCGTGCGGCGGGCGTAGAGGTCGAGCAGGTCGGCGGCCATCGCCTGAATCGCGTGGCGCGTCTTCTCGCGCACCTTCTTCCAGATCGTGCCACCGAGTCGATGGATCTTCGGTGGTGGGCGGTCGCCGTCGTCGCCGGCCGCACGGTAGCGCTCCACCTGATCGAGCCGATACAGCGGCACGTTCAGGCGGTCGCCACCTTCGTACTCGAGGATCGCGACCTCGATCATCCCGCCATCGACCGTCAGCGTCTGGATGCCGCGGTAGACCCCGATGCCGTGTTCGAGGTGCACCACGTAATCGCCGAGCGAGAGCGCCCCGGTGACGGTGTTCGGCGCGGCCTGCCGATACCGGCGCGTGCGGCGGAGGCGGCGCGCGCGGCGGAAGATTTCGTGATCGGTCAACACGCGCAGCGTCGGCATCACGAAGCCACCGTCGAGTGCGCCGACCACCAGCGTGCATCCCGAGGGCCGGAAGCCATTCTCTTCGAGGAGCTCGTCGAGTCGCTCGCGCTGCCCTTCGTTGTCGCAGAGGATCAGCGTGGGCGTGCCGTGGCCGAGGAGGCCGCGCAGGCGACCGAGGTCGCGGTCGACGCGCTCCGGCGGGAAGAAGCCGAGCTGCACATCGGCGGGATCGTCGCGGAGGAGCAACCGCGCGAACGACTCGCGGCGCGTCTTCCACGCGGCCGGGTCGAGGAAGAGATCGCTCCGCGGCGGCGTCTCCTCGCCGAGGCGCCGCGCGATCTCCAGATGGTGCTCCGCCTCGCGCCAGGCGCGCTCGACTTCTTCCTCGTCGGGGTGCGAGGCATCCTCGATCAGCAGCGCGTCGGAGGGGAGCAGGTCGAGCAGCGACTTCCGTTCGACCGGCCCCGTGTCCACCAGCGGAATGCGCATCGCGGCCGACGAAATCGGCAAGACGGTGAGGTCGGGCAACTCGGCGCCGGAGCGCTGCGTGGTCAGGTCGAACGCACGCAGTGATGCGATCTCGTCGCCCCACCATTCGAGGCGGGCCGGCGACGCCATGCCGAAGCCGTAGAGGTCGACGATGCCGCCCCGCACCGAGAACTCCGCCACCTCGGCGACCGTCGGCACCCGGCGGTATCCCATCGCCTCGAGCGACTCGACCAGCGTCCCCATCGGTTCCGTGGCGCCCTGCACCAGCTGCAGGCGCATCGCCGCGAGCGCGGCGGGCACGGCGGTCCGCTCGGCCGACGCGCGCGCCGTCGTGACCAGGACACCCAGTTCGCCGCGGAGCAGTGAGGCGAGCGTCTCGATCCGTTCGCCGGCGATTTCGTAGTGGGGCTCGTCCTCGCCGAGCGCTTCGCGCTGCGGGTAGAGCGCCACACCGGCGCCGGTCAGTGCCGTGAGGTCAGTGACCCAGCGTTCGGCATCGGAGGGAGTCGTCGCCATGATGACGACGAGGCGACCGGCGCCGACGCGCTCCGTCAGCCACGTCGCGAGCACCGCGCCGCTGGAGCCGGGGAGGCCACCGAGACGGACGGCTTTGCCGCGCGCAGGAAGCCGCTCCGCCAGGGCACGAACCGTGGCGCAGCGGTCAAAGGCATCGAGGATCGGACGAAGCGACATTCAGTTCCGTTGGCCGGCGCGGCTGGCCAAGCCGACTTCCGCGCAGACACAGAGAAGCGCAAGGAGGAGCAGGGCACCACGCAGGTCCCCTCGCCCTCCGGCGGCGAAAGCTCGCGAGGGACCGTCGGTCAATCCGCTGACCGTGGTAGCTCCCCAGAGCGAGCGCACCGAACCATCGACGGCCCGCGCGAGATCCGATTCTCGCGGGTCGAGGACAACCGATACGGCGCCCAAGGTATCCTCGCCGACGAGCAGGTGGTACACCCCAGCCATTTCCGGGCTCCAGAAGGCGCCCCCCTCGACTCGCTCCAGGCGCCCCGCCCGCGTCACCGCGGTGACCCGATCGGGGACCCGAATCGGCACCCCCGCCACGGCGTCGGGCAGCAGGAATTCGCCGCGGATGGCCCGGCTCAACAGGGCATCGAGGAACGGGACGAACGCCGTTCCCAGCGGGAGCGTGGTCCAACTCGGCTCCAGCCGGGAGCCCAACAGCAGCAGGTCGCCGGAGCGCACCACCCAGGGCTCGCCAGCCACCGTGGCCAGCACTTCGCCCCCCGGGGCGGCGGGTTCGAGTCGGACGCGCTGTGTGATCGCCTCGCGGCTGGGGAGGAGCATCCCGCTGTCGCTCCGTTCCTCCCCCTGGACGGTACCACCATACCGCCACGCGGCACCGCGGGCGGCGAGGCGACGATTGAGGGCCCCGAGCATCGCCAGATCGGCCGGCGGCGTCACCACACTCGGTCCGGCCCCCAACTCACCGACGACGACACCGCCCCCGACGGTCACTCGTCGATCGGCAACCAGCACGGCGAGCGCCGCGTCGAGGAAGCGATCGCCCGCCGTCCATCGCACCGAGGCCGGCGGGGCCACGCGCAACGACGCGGTGCGCTCGTCGTCGGCACGGAATTCATCCGGCGGCAGCGCCGCCCGGAGCGTGGTCCAACCGGTCGCCACGCCCACCACGCGTTCCGCCACGGGAATGCCCGGTACCACCAGGAGGTCGCGCGGTGCGCGGTTGCCGACGGTGAACGCCAGTGGCACCGCGGCCGTGTCGCTGCCGCTCACCGAGAGCGTGACGACCCCACCATCGGGGCCCCACGGCTGGGCGCTCGCCCCGAGCATCGCGAGGCGACGATTGCGCGGCGGGGCGGTTTCCGGGTGCAGCACGAGCACCGGGACGTCGCCGACGTCGGCCGTCACCGCGTTCTGTTGCAGGTCGCTGACCACCACGACCTCGCCCGGCCGCTCGGAGCGAGCCACCAACTCGCGCGCCTCGCGAACCGCAGCACCGAGATCGAGGCGGCTCGCGGTCGAGCGCAACGCGGCGAGGCGTTCCCGCAGTTGCGCCGGTGAGCCGGGGATCGCCGGGCCGGTGGCGGTGCGCAGCCAGAGTCGATCGGTCGGCGTCGCCCGATCGAGCACGGCGTCGGCGGCGGCGCGCAATGCAGTCAGCAGCGGTTCACCATCGACCACGACGCCACTGCTCGCCGAGTTGTCGACCACCAGCACCAGCGCGCTGGGGGCGTGGCTCCCGAAGGCACCGCGGGTAAGCCGCATCCCCGCCGCCGCGAGGACCGTGGCGAGGATGAGCAGCGTCCGCGCGATCAGCAGCAACAGGTGACGCAGCTCGGCGCGGCGACGATGATCGCGGGTGGCGTCGGCCAGGTACTGCACCGCGGGGAAGGCAACTTCTGGCGGCTCATGCCGCCGCACGAGGTGCAAGAGGATCGGGAGGGCCGCGGCGGGGAGCGCCAGCAGGAACCACGGCGCTGCGAATCCGATCATGCCGAGAGCGCGCGCTGCAACGCGGGGCCGAAGGGAAGGTCCGTCGGCACCAACGCGTACCGCACGCCAGCCGCACGACAGGCGGTGCCCCACGCGCGCACCACGCCACGCACCGTTTCGCGGTAGGCGTCGCCCCAGTCACTCGGCGCCAGCGTCACGGCCTTGCCACTCTCCGGATCGCGAAAGCGGGTCTCATCACCACGCGCGAGATCGAGCTCGGCGGGATCGGCCACGTGGATCACCAGCACCTGGTGGCCGCGATGCCGGAGGAATCGCAACGCCTTCAGCGTCAGATCGCGATCGAGCAACAAGTCGGAGATCAGCACCACCATCCCGCGACGGCGCAGTGCGCCAACCACTTGGGTGAGCGCGACATCGGCCGCCGTCCCCTGCCCCGGTGCCGTCGCGGCGAGCGCATTCGCAAGCATCGGCCACTGCCCCGCGCGGACGCGTGCCGGCAGCATCGTGCGCACCGCTTCGTCGAAGGTGACCAGTCCCGTCGCGTCGCGTTGCCGGAGCAACACCATCGCCAGCGCCGCCGCGAGCCGCGTGGCGTAATCGAGCTTGGTCAACCGCAGGGGGTCGCCGCGCCACGCCATCGAGGCGGAGGCATCGACGACCAGCATGGCGCGAAGATTGGTCTCTTCTTCGAATTGCTTGAGGTAGAGGCGATCGGTCCGGCCGAGCAGCTTCCAGTCGACATACCGCGGGTCGTCGCCCGGCTGATACTGCCGATGCTCGGCGAACTCGACCGAGAAGCCGCGCCGCGGTGAGCGGTGGAGGCCGGCGAGGTAGCCCTCGACGATCCCTTCCGTGACCACTTCAAGCCCACCGAGGCGGGCCACCTCGGCAGGCTGCAGGAGATCAGGGCGGGGAGCGCGCAACGTACCGGCGGGAGGCTTCATCCGAAGCGGAACGTAGGACTGGCCGCAAGGGGCGTCAACGCACGGGCCACACTGGCACCCAAAGCCGGCCGCGGCCGTAGGGGCGCTGTCCGTGGTGATATCTTCATCGCCGATCGCTCGTCACTGTTGAGAATCCGTTCCCGACGTTGAACCCTCGCGTGGAGTTTCCAGCATGCACCGTTTGTCGATCCGCATGGCCGCGCTCGCGGCGCTGATCCCCGCCCTGCTCACCGCCCAGTCGCCCAAGCAGATCGCCGAGGCGGGGAAGTTGATCACCCCGGCCAAGGTGCTGCAGCGCATCTCGGTGATCGCCGATGACTCGATGGGCGGCCGCAACACGCCGAGCACCGGGCTCGAGAAGACGGCGCAGTTCCTTGCCGACAACTACAAGGCGTGGGGCCTCAAGCCCGCCGGCGACAACGGCACCTACTTCCAGCGCTATCCGATGGTGAAGAAGCGGATCGATCCGGCGGCCTCGTACTTCGAGGCCAACGAGGGCGGTCAGGTCACCCGCTATCCGTTCGGGCCGCTCGTCTACGGGACCGGCGCCACTGCGGCACCGGTCACGGCGAACGTGGTGATCGTCGCCGGCACGGTGACGCCGGCCGACATCGAGGCGTCGACGCTGCTGAAGGGTGCCGTGGTCGTCCTGGTGATGGACAACGCCAAGGCCGTCGCCTGGAACAACGTGAACCGCGCCGTCTTGGCGAAGCAGCCGGCGGCCATCGTGCAGCTGACCAACGCGGACGCGGCCGCCTTCGCCGCCCGGCGCACGGCGGCGAGTGCCGGCCGCTATTCCGTCGAGACCTCCAACCCGCGGCCGGTGATCCCGACGATCGTGATCCACGACTCCGCCTTCAACGCCACCGGCGGCGCCAATCGCCCCGACTGGAACGAGATGCGTCAGTCCCCGGGCCCGGTGTTCCTCCCGGCGCCGGCCGAGATCTCCGTGACGGTGAATCTCAAGGAAGAGGTGCAGGAGCGGGTGATGGTGCCGAACGTCGTGGCCATGGTCGAAGGGTCGGACCCGAAGTTGAAGGCCGAGTACGTCGTCTTCTCGGGGCACATGGACCATGTTGGCACCGCAGGCGACGGTGTCGGTGGCGCGAATGATTGCGTCCCGATCAAGCGGCAGGATGGATCAATGGACAACATCTGCAACGGTGCCGACGACGATGCCTCCGGCACCACCGGGCTGCTGATGGTCGCCGAGGCCTGGGCCAAGCTGAAGGTCAAGCCGAAGCGCTCGCTGGTCATCCTGAACGTCTCGGGCGAAGAGAAGGGGCTGCTCGGCTCGGCGTGGTACGCCGACCATCCGACCGTCCCGGAGGCGCAGATCGTGGCGAACGTGAACATGGACATGATCGGCCGCAACGCCACTGACTCGATCGTCGTGATCGGCAAGGAGCATTCGGACCTCGGCGTGACGCTCGCCGGCGTGCAGAAGGCGCACCCGGAGCTCAAGCTGGTCGCGGCCGACGACATCTGGCCGGATGAGCGTTTCTACAGCCGCTCCGACCACTTCAACTTCGCGCGGAAGGGCGTGCCGGTCCTCTTCTTCTTCAACGGGACCCACCCGCAGTACCACCGCCCGAACGACGAAGTGCCGCTGATCGACACGAGCAAGCTGGCCCGCGTGGCGCAGCTCGGCTTCTACTTCGGCGTCAACATCGCCAACACGGTGGCGCGTCCGAAGTGGAACCCCGACTCGTACCAGCTGATCGTCGTCGAGCAGAAGACCCCGCCGGCCACGAAGCGCCCCACGCCGTGAGCAGCTCGATCGACGAATTCAACGCCTTCCGCACGAGGATGAACGACGTCATCCTCGGCGCGGGGAACCTGACCATCAACCGCTTCTTCGCGCTCGACAATCGCGCGTACGAAGCGGGGGCCCTCGGGACCAAGCAGAAGGAGATGCTCGGCCTCGTGGCGTCGATGGTCCTCCGCTGTGACGACTGCATCACCTACCACGTGGTCCGCTGCCACGAAGAGGGCGTCACGCGGGAGGAGTTCCTCGAGATCTTCTCGGTGGGATTGGTCGTCGGCGGGAGCATCGTGATTCCGCACCTGCGGAGAGCGATGGAGAAGCTGGAAGCGTTGTCGTAGCACCAGACTCCGATGACCGATGATCGATCATCGATGATCGATCATCGATCATCGGCTGTTATCCCTCCGCCGGTACCCCGCCCTGCCGCGTCATCAGCACGCCCGACACGATCAGCACGCCGCCGGCCAGGTGGATCAAGCCGGGGCGTTCGCCGAGGCCGACGATCGCGATCGCCGTCGCGACCAGCGGCACCAGGCAATTGAAGACCACGGTGCGCGCGGCGCCGAGCTTGGCGACGCCGCGGTTCCAGAGGATGTAGGCGGCGACCAGCGAGAGGAGCGCCGCGTAGAGGATGCCGCCCCACCCGGCCCACGAGACGCGCGCCCAGTCGGTGCGCAGCAGCTGCGGGATGCCGAGGAGGACGAGGCCCGGCGTGCCGGTGTACATGGTCCAGGCGGTGAGGCGGAGGGAGGAGATGGGGATCTGCCAGTGCCGGAGCAGCAGCGTGTACACGGCCCAGGTGACGATGGCACCGAGGAGCATGGCGTCGCCGGCCGTGAAGCCCTCGCCGAGCGTGCCGCCGCGCGCCGTGACCACGATCACCACGCCAATCGTGGCGAGCAGCACGGCGAGGCGCTGGCGGACGGTGGTGGTCTCGATCCCCAGGAGCCAGGTCGCGAGGATCACGATCGCCGGCATCCCGGCGAGAATCAGCGAGCTCTTGGTGGCGGAGGTGCGGGCCAGCCCCTCGATGAAGCAGAGCTGGTAGAAGGTGTTCCCGACCACACCGAGCCAGACGAGCTTCTTCGCCGCCCCCGGCGGGAGGGGCGCCGGGGCCGGTTCCACCACCCGCAGGATCGCCCAGAGGACCGCCGTGGCCAGCAGGAACCGGAGTGCCGTGAAGGCCAGCGGTTCGATCTGGGCGAACGCCAGCTTCGTGGCGGTGAAGTTCCCGCCCCAGAAGAGGGTCACCAGCAGCATGCCGGCGGAGGGGGAGAGGCGGGGGGTGGTCATGGCCCCGAATATAGGCCGGAATCGATGATCGATCATCGATCATCGATCATCGATCTTGGCCCCCCCTCTCTTATATTGCCGCATGGACCAGTCTCATATCCGCAATTTCTGCATCGTCGCCCACATCGACCACGGCAAGTCCACGCTGGCGGACCGGCTGATCGAACTCACGGGCACCGTTTCGAAGCGGGAGATGCGCGAGCAACTCACCGACACGATGGACCTCGAGCGCGAGCGCGGGATCACCATCAAGCTCAACGCCGTGCGGATGATGTACGACGCCGCCGACGGGGCGGAGTACGCCCTGAACCTGATCGACACCCCGGGCCACGTCGACTTCACCTACGAGGTGTCGCGATCACTGGCCGCCTGCGAGGGCGCCATCCTGGTGGTCGATGCCTCGCAGGGGATCCAGGCGCAGACGCTCTCCAATCTCTTCCTCGCACTCGACGCGGGGCTCGAGATCATCCCGGTGCTGAACAAGATCGACCTCCCCGGCGCCGAGCCCGAGAAGCGCGCCCAGGAGATCATGGCGCTGATCGGGTCCAAGCGCGAGGAGATCCTCGCCGTCTCGGCCAAGGACGGCACCGGCGTCCCCGAACTCCTCGAGGCGATCGTCGCGCGCATTCCGCGGCCGCGTGGCGACACCACCGCGCCGTTCCGCGCGCTGATCTTCGATTCGTACTACGACCGCTACCGCGGCGCGATCCCCTCGATCCGCGTGGTCGACGGTGAACTCAAGAGCGGGATGAAGATCGCCTTCGGCGCCCACCCCGACGACGTCTACGAGATCGACTCGGTCGGCCACCTCGCGCTCGGCCAGCGCACGGCACCGGTGCTGCAGGCCGGCGAGGTCGGCTACTTCATCGCCAACCTTCGCAACGTCCGCGATGCCCGCGTCGGCGACACCGTGCTCGACGCGACGCGCAAGGCGTCCGAGCTGCTGGCAGGCTATCGCGAGGTCCGCTCGATGGTCTTCGCCGGCGTCTACCCCGCCGACGCTGCCCAGTACGAGGACCTGCGCGACGCGCTCGAGAAGCTCTGCCTCAACGACGCCTCGCTGCAATACGAGCCGGAAAGCTCGACGGCCCTGGGCTTCGGCTTCCGCTGCGGCTTCCTCGGCCTGCTCCACCTCGAGATCGTGCAGGAACGCCTCGAGCGCGAGTTCAACCTCGACCTGATCACCACCGTCCCGACGGTGGAGTACCACGTCTTCAAGACCGATGGCGACATGGTCGCGGTCGAGAATCCGAGCGACCTCCCCGACGTGGCCAACATCAGCCGCATCGAGGAGCCGTACGTGAAGGCGCGCATCATGGCACCGACCGAGTACATCGGCGGCATCATGAAGCTCGGGCAGGAGCGGCGCGGCGACTACCACGGCATGACCTATCTCGACACCGCGCGCGTGGAGTTCTCCTTCTCCTTCCCGCTCGGCGAGATCGTGCTCGACTTCTACGACAAGCTGAAGTCGGTCTCCCGCGGCTACGCCTCGCTCGACTACGAGATGGACGGCTTCCGCGCCTCGCCCCTGGTGCGCCTCGACATGCTGATCAATGGCGACCCGATCGACGCCTTCTCGGTGATCATCCACAAGGACAAGGCGTACGAGTGGGGCCGCAAGCTCGCCGAGAAGTTGAAGGAACTGATTCCGCGGCAGCTCTTCGCCGTGGCGATCCAGGCGGCGATCGGGCAGAAGGTCGTCGCGCGCGAGACGATCTCGCCGATGCGGAAGGACGTCCTCGCGAAGTGCTACGGCGGCGACATCACCCGGAAGCGGAAGCTCCTTGAGAAGCAGAAGGAGGGGAAGAAGCGGATGAAGCAGGTCGGCAGCGTCGAGATCCCGCAGGAAGCCTTCCTCGCGGTCCTTCAGGTCGAGTAGCGATTGTCCGGTCTCCCGGCGACGGCGCGCATCGGCTTCGACGCGGTTCGCGCGCTCCGGAACAGCACCGGACTCGGCAACTACGCCCGTCACCTGCTCCGCGGCCTGCACGACGCGGCACCCCAGCTGGCGCTGCACCTCTACGCCCCGCGTCCGGCACGGCCCCCATTCGCGGGACTGTCCGCCGAACTGGGCGCCACGCTCCACCTGCCGCCGGCGCCGTGGCAGCCGATCGGGTTGCGGGCGATCTGGCGAACCACGCGCCTCGGACGGACGGCGGCGCGGGATGGTATCGCGCTCTACCACGGCCTGACCCACGAGATCCCGCGCGACCTTCCCGCGACCGGCGTCCCGTCCGTCGTCACGATCCACGACCTGCTCTTCCACACGCACCCCGAGCTCTTTTCCGCGATTGATCGGCGCAGCTATGCCTGGCGCTATCGCTGGAGCATCGAACACGCGACGGCACTGCTGGCCGTCTCGACCCACACGCGGGATGAGCTCCAGCAACTGCTCGGCGTCCCCAAGCGCGGATCGCGGTGGTCCCGCCGGCCCGTGACCCCGCTTCGCCGTGCGTGCCTCGGACGCCGATCGAGCCGCGACGCGCGCGCGCCACGGCGTGCCGACAGAGTATCTGATCGCGGTCGGCACCTTCGAGCCCCGGAAGAACCAGCGGCTCGCGCTGCAAGCCCTCGCGGCATTGCCGACGGACGCCCCGCCGCTGGTGCTGGTGGGTCGCGACGGTGGCAGCGAGTCCGCCCTCCGCGAGGAGGCGCGCACGCTCGGGGTGGCGAGTCGGGTGCGATTCCTCACCGACGTCACCGCGGATGAGCTCCCGTCGCTGCTCCAGGGGGCGACGCTGGCGCTTTACCTCTCCCGCGCCGAGGGATTCGGCATGCCGGTGGTCGAGGCGATGAGCGCGGGCGTGCCGGTGGTCATCGCCAATGGCCCGCACCTCCGGGACGCGGGCGGCGATGCGGCGGTCCCGGTCGCCCCGGACGACCCGGCGGCGCTGGCTGCCGCGATCCTCGGGCTGCTCGAATCCAGCGACCACCGGAGCGCGGCCATCGGCGCCGGGACGCGGCATGCTGCGACTTTCGACACGCCCGCGCTGGCGCGACGGCTCCTCTCGGTCTACGATGCAGTAGTCTCGGGCGGTCCGCTCCCGGACGGACCCGACACGCACCTGCCGGCTGCCACCCCCAGACCCCCGTTGGAGACCACCCTGTGAAGTGGGTTCTCGGCATTGACATTGGTGGCACCAATCTCGTCGTCGGGGCCGTCGCCGCCGATGGCTCGCGAGTCATCGGCGACCACGCGCGGCCGACCGATCCGAGTCGGGGCCCGGACGCGATCGTCCAGGATCTGACCGAAATGGGACGCCAGACCTTTGCCGCGCTCGAGGCCGCCGTGCCCGGCGCCGAGGTGCTCGGCATCGGCGTCGGTGCCCCCGGACCACTCGACACGCGCGCCGGCGTGGTCCTGCTCACGCCAAACCTCGGCTGGGTGAACATGCCGCTGCGGGCCAGGCTGGCCGAGGGGCTGGGCCTCGTCACCGCGCTCGACAACGACGCCAACTGTGCCGTCCTCGGCGAAGCGTGGGTCGGCGCGGCGCGCGGCGGCACGCACGTGATCGGCATGACCATCGGGACGGGGATCGGCGGCGGGATCGTCCTCAACGGCAAGCTCCATCACGGCGCGTCCGATTGCGCGGGCGAGATCGGCCACGTGACCATCGACCTCGACGGCCGACGCTGCGGCTGCGGCAACTACGGCTGCCTCGAGGCGTATGCCTCGGGTCCGGCGATTGCCCGCCGAGCCGTCGAGCAGGTCGAATCGGGTTCCGAGAGCATCCTCTCCGAGTTGGTCGGGGGCGACCTGAGCAAGGTCACTGCCGCCACGGTGTACGAGGCGGCGAAGCAGGGCGATGCCGTCGCCGACGAGGTCGTCCGCACCACGGCACGCTATCTCGGGACCGGCGTGGCCAACCTGCTGAACATCTTCAATCCCGACCTGGTCGTGATCGTCGGCGGCGTCACCCAGGCCGGCGAGAATCTCTTCGAGCCGCTCCGCCGCGAGGTGGCGCGCCGCGCCTTCAAGCCGGCGGTCCAGGCCTGCCGAATCGTCCCGGGTGAACTGGGCGGGTTGGCCGGGGTCTATGGTGCCGCGCGCGCCTTCCTGAACCAGCGCGAGCAGGGACTGCTCTGATGCCACGCGTCGGTGTGCTCGGTTCCCTCGTCTGGGACGAGATCCACGGCCGAGACCCACTCGCCGCGCCAGTCGAGGAGTGGGGCGGGATCGCCTACGCGCTGGCTGCGATGGACGCCGCGCTCCCGGCGGACTGGGAGATGGTGCCGCTCATCAAGGTGGGTGCCGATCTCGCACCGAAGGCTGCCGAGTTCTACCGCTCGCTGCAGCGGCTCGCCCCCGGCACGCGTCCGATTGAGGTGCCGGTGCCGAACAATCGCGTCACCCTGCGCTACGAGTCGACCGACCGACGCTGCGAGCAGATGGCCGGCGGCGTCCCCGGTTGGACCTGGCCCGAGCTCGGCCCGATGGTCGCCGACCTCGACGCGCTGTACGTCAACTTCATTTCCGGATTCGAGTGCTGCCTCTTCACGGCGCAACAACTGGGGCACGGCTTCACGGGGCCCATCTACGCAGACCTGCACTCGCTCTTTCTTGCCAAGGGCAGTGACGGCATGCGCTCGCTGCAACCGTTGCCCGATGCCGCGGCGTGGCTGGGCTGTTTCGATTGCGTGCAGCTCAATGAGGATGAGATGCTGCAGCTCGCCGCCGATCCGCTGGTCGTGTCGGCCGAGGCGCTGCGTGCGGGCGTGTCGCTGCTGACGGTCACGGTCGGCCCGCGTGGTGCGATCTACGTGGCGCGGCCGGGGTTCGATCGGCTCGCCGACCTCGGCAACGCGTCGCTTGCTGCGGCCGGCGGTGCCGTGCGCACGGCGCTGCTCGCCCCGCCAGCGGTCGATGCCATCGACCCGACCGGATGCGGCGATGTGTTCGGTGCGACCTGCTTCGCCCATCTCCTGGCCGGCGACGATGTTGCCGGCGCGGTGACGGCAGCCAATCGCGCTGCTGCGCGCAACGCCGCCTTCCGCGGCGCCACCTTCCTGGCCCGCCAGCTGCGCGGCGACCTGGTGCTCGCCTGATGCATGTCGTCCCGGTACCCGCCTTTCTCGATGATCGCAGCCTCGATCACCTCGCGGCGCAGTTGCCGCCGTGGCCACCCGAGGGCCGACTGCTGGTCGACGCCCACGCGACTGAATGGTCGTCACCGGCCGGCTTCACCGCCCTCCTGACGCTGGGGCAGTCGCTGGCCGAGCTCGGAGCGCCGAAGCCGCGACTCACGCTGCCGGGCAACGACAGCGTCGCCTCCTATTGGGCCAAGGCCGGCTTTCTCCATCACGCCGATGCCCTCTTCGAGCTGCACGGCAAGGTGCCGCGCCGCCGTCCCGATGATGCGAGCGAGACGCTGCTCGATGTGACGCCGATTCGCGAATCGAAGGATGTCCACGAAGTGGTGGGACGGATCAACGAGCGCTCGACCCAGATCCTCAAGCGCGAGCTCGACCTCGAGGCCAGCGTCGTCGGCGGCTTCGGGCAGTCGCTCTCGGAGACCTGCCAGAACATCACCGAGCACGCCGGCACCGGCGGCTGGGTGGCGGTGCACGTCTACAACTTCCGCAAGCGACTCGGCCGCAAAGCGGTCGTCATCGCCGTGAGCGATGCCGGCATCGGCTTCCGCCGGTCGCTCGAGGCCACACAGGCCAAGCGCTTCGGCGATCGCTGGGGCGACGGCCTCGCGATCGAGACGGCGCTGATCCACAACATCTCCCGCTTCCGCGATCCGGGCCGCGGACAAGGACTTGCCGGCACCAAGCGCTACCTCGCGCGCTGGCAGGGAAAGATCTCGATCCGTTCCGGCACCGCGCGCGTCTGCATCCCGCAGCCGTGGGATGATGAACCGCCGATGTCGGAAGGGCTCGCGTGGTTCCCCGGCTCGCAGGTCACCATCATCATCCCGGCCCGCGAGATGGCAGGATGAGCGCGGTCATCCACCTCGAGCGGCTGTTGCACGAGACGATCGCCACGCCGTACTCCGACCTCGTCACGCGCCCCACCGGGGCTGCCGTGCGCCAGCGCGTGTTCGACGCGCTGCGTGAAGCCGCAGGGCAGGACGCCCAGCTCGACTTCTCAGCGGTCGGGCTGGTCGATTTCTCCTGCGCCGACGAAGTGGTGGCCAAGCTGCTCAATCAGTTGGCACAATTGCCGATCCTCCGACTGGGACTGCGCGGCCTGCGCGAGGACCACGCCGAGGCGATCGAGAATGCGTTGCACTGCCACGGCCTCGCGGTGGTGGCGCTCTTTGCCGACTCGCCTCGCCCACGACTGCTTGGCCGCGTCCCGGACGACTGGCGCGAGGTCTTCGCCGTGCTGGGCGATCTCGGTCGCGCCGCGCCCCCGCCGGTGGCCGAGCGGTTGGCCTGGCCGGCGGCCCGCGCCCACGACGCACTGGCCGCGCTCGCCCAACGGGGCTGCCTCCTCGCGCACCCCGACGACACGTACGAACTGGGAGCCGTCGCATGACCACGCCACGCTTGGGGCCGTCCACGATCGCGATCCACGGGGGCAAGCCGCATCGCGGTGCCGACTGGACCCCGGCCGTGACGCCGATCTATCAGAGCGCCACCTTTCGCAATCCGCTCGGCAGCGACGCGGAGGTGCTCTACACGCGCTACGGCAACAACCCCAATCAGCTCGAACTGGCCGCGCGGTACGCCGCCCTGGAAGGCGCCGAGGATGCGCTCTTCCTGGCCAGCGGCATGGCGGCGACGGCCTTGGCCCACCTCGCCGTCCTGCGCCCCGGCGACCACCTCCTCGCCTCGCGCTGGATCTACGGCGGCACCCGGGTCCTGTACGACACCGAGTTCGCCCGCCTCGGCATCGAGGTGACCTACATCGATCCCGACAAGCCGCGCGAATGGCGCAAGGCGATCCGCCCCACGACTCGCGCGATCTTCGTCGAGGCGCTGACCAATCCGCTGATGCGCGTCGTCGACGTCCCGGCGATCGCCAAGATCACCAGCGAACACGGCCTCGCGTTGCTCGTCGACGCGACCTTCTGCTCGCCGGTCATGTTCCGGCCGCTGGAGCACGGCGCCGACATCGTGATCACCAGCGCCACCAAGTACCTCAATGGCCACAGCGACATCATTGCGGGCGCGATCGCCGGCACGTCGGCCGTGATCGAAGAGGTTACCCGGTTGATGCGGTTGTGGGGACCGGCGATCGACCCGCACGCGGCCTGGCTGACGGAGCGCGGACTCAAGACGCTCGGGCTCCGCATCGAGCGCCACCACACCAACGCGCTGGCGGTGGCCCAGTGGGCCGCCGGCAGGCCGGAGTTCAGCGCGGTGCACCACCCCGGGCTGGTGACGCACCCCGACCATGAGCTCGCGACGCGGCTCTTTCAGGGGTACGGCGGCATGGTCGGGCTGGTGCTCGAGGGCGGCACGGCGGCCACGCAACGATTCCTCTCCCATCTCCGCCTGGTCACGCACGCCCCGTCATTGGCGGGCGTCGAATCGCTCGTCTCCGAACCGCGCCTCACCTCCCACAAGGCCCTTGGTGCCGAAGAGCGCGCCGCGCTGGGCATTCCGGATGGCTTCCTGCGCCTCTCCTGCGGCTGCGAGGACACCGATGATCTACTGGCCGACCTTGCCGGCGCCCTGTAGGGTGCCCACTATCTTTCCCTCGTGATCCGCTTCACGAAGGTCGCCAAGAATTATCCCAACGGGACCGGGCCCGCCCTCGCGGACGTGACCTTTCACGTCGCGCGCGGTGAATTCGTCTTCCTCACCGGGCATTCCGGCGCCGGCAAGTCGACGCTGCTGAAGCTCATGTACGGTGGCGAGCAGCCGAGCAGCGGCGATGTCCGCGTCTCGGGCTTCCACATCGGGGCGCTCAAGCGCGATGAAGTCCCGCGCCTGCGCCGGCGCCTCGGGATCATCTTCCAGGACTTCGGCCTGCTGGAGGACCGGACCGCCAGCGAGAACATCGCCTTCGCGCTCGAAGTGACGGGGACGCGCGCCGACGTGATTCCCGCGCGCGTCACCAAGGTGCTCGCGCAGGTCGGCCTGCTCCACAAGGCCGAGGCGTTCCCGCGCGAACTCTCCGGCGGCGAGCAGCAGCGCATCGCCATCGCCCGGGCGCTGGTCAACGACCCGCCGGTCCTCCTCGCCGACGAGCCCACCGGCAACCTCGACGAGCGCGCGACGCGCGGCGTCTTCCAGCTCCTCACCGACATCAATGCGCAGGGCACCGTGGTGGTGATGGCGACCCACGACCTCGACCTGGTCCGGATGGGTGGGCAACGCACCCTCGAACTGCGCGACGGCAAGCTGGTCTTCGACTCCGGCAGGGACGGGGGCCCGGGATGAAGCTGCTCTGGCGCGAAGCGCTGCTGGCCTTCCAGCGGACCCGCACCCTCTCGGTGCTGTCCATCACCACCATTGCCTTTGCCCTCTTCGTCACCGGCCTCTTCGGCCTCGTGGCCCTGAACCTCCGGTCGGCGCTGCGCAACGTCGCCGAACGCGTCGAGGTGGTCGCGTTCGTCTATCGCGGCACGCCGTCGCAGCAGCTGACGGTGGCCAGTTCCGACATCGCCGCGTTCCCCGAGGTCCTCGAGGTCCGCTACGTCTCCGAGGAGGAGGCCCTCAGCGCCGCCCGGCGTGACCTGGTCGAGTTCCAGGAGGCCTATCAGGACCTCGAGATCAACCCGCTCCCGCCCTCGCTCGAAATCCGACTCCGACCCGAGTTCCGCGATGCGGAGCACGCAGGCGAGGTGGCCGAGCGGCTGCGCGGCTTCGAGTTCGTCGAGGACGTGCGCTATGGTCGCGACTGGGTCGAACGCCTCGACGCCCTGCGCCAAATCGCGGCCTTCGTCGGCCTCGCGATCGGGCTGGCCTTCGCGCTCGTGAGCATCGTGATCATCGGCGTCACCATCCGGATGACGGTGCTCCACCGTGCCCGCGAGATCCGGATCATGCGGCTCGTCGGTGCCACCGACTGGTTCATCCGCGGCCCCTTCCTGCTCGAGGGGATCATCAAGGGTCTCGTCGGCGGGATCATCGCCTCCATCCTCTGTGGGGCGGTCTTCGGCGCCTTCGCAGCGGGCCAGTTCGGCCTCGGCATGGGCCTGACCTTCTTCGGCCCGCTCGACGTGGTGCTCCTCCTGCTCTTCGGGATGCTGCTCGGGCTCACGGGCTCGCTCGTGAGCGTGGGTCGGCACCTGAAGAAGGTGTGAGAACGATGATCGATGATCGATGGTCGATGATCGATCAACCCGGCCGCGGTGCGCAAGGTGATCGCGCCTCCCGCGTATCGGTCATCGATCATCGATCATCGATCATCCTCGCGTACGTACTCGCGTTCATGGTGCTGTGCTCGGCTTCGCTCGCCGCCCAGGCCAACCCCGACCTCGAAGCCTCCCGCCGCCGCCTTGACCAGATCCGGCAGGAGCGCGAGCAGCTCCAGCGGCAGCAGCAACGCATCACCGGCCAGGTAAGCGACGTCGGGGCGGCGCTCCGCAACATCGAACGGCAGCGCGACGCCACCACGCGGCTGGTGAGCGAGATCGAGAAACAGATCGGCGGACTCGGCTCGCAGCTGGAACGCTCCGCCGCCGAGATGACGCTGGCCCAGGACAACCTGGCCGACCGGAAGGCCGTATTGCGGCGCCGGCTCGCCGACATCTACAAACGCGGCCCGCTCTACACCTTCCAGGTGCTGCTCGCCGCGGAGTCGTTCGGCGACCTCCTCACCCGCTACAAGTATCTCTACCTCACCTCGCGCCAGGACCGCGCCCTCGTCGGCGACGTCGAGCGACTGACCAAGCGGGTCAGTGGGCAGCGCAGCGAGCTGCTCGGCATCCGCACCGAGCTGGACCGCCGTCGCGACGAGCGCGAGGCCGAGCTCGAGCGTTTCGCGAATCTCGCCGACGAGCGACAGGCCCAGCTCAAGACGCTGCAGCGCTCCTCGGCGCAGACTCAGCAACGGCTGACCACCCTCGAGCGCGACGAGGCCCGCGTCAACGACCTGCTCGCCTCGCTGGAACGCACCCGGCGCACGACGGAAGCCAATCGTGCCGCGCGCCCCGGCGCCGTCGCGCCGGTGCCATCCGGCCGCAACCTCTCGACCGCCGACCTCGGCAAGCTCGAGTGGCCGGTGGAAGGCAACATCCTCTTCGAATTCGGGCGGGACACGCTGAAGAACGGCGGGGTCGTGCGGAATCAGGGGATCGGGATCGGTGCGCCGGTGGGGACGCCGGTGAAAGCCGTCGAAGCGGGGACCGCGGTGTTGGTGCGCCGCCTGTCGACCTACGGCCTCTCGGTCTTCGTGCAGCACGGTGACGGCTACTACTCGCTCTACATGCAGTTGCAGAGCGCGTCGGTGACGGAGGGGCAGCAGGTGACGCGGGGGCAGGTGATCGGCGCGGTGGGTGGCGCGAATTCGGATCGGGGGCCGCACCTCTACTTCGAGATTCGCGGGGAGCAGCAGATCGCGCTCGATCCGCTCGTCTGGCTCCGCCGGAGGCGATAGTCGCCGCGCTCAGGCGGCGCTGCCGATCCGGTCGACGTCCTGTCCCTTCCCCTCGAGCAGCGCCGCTTCGACCCGGGCAAAGAGATCTTCCGGCCGATGGACTCCGGGGTGCGGATAGACGGCAACGCCAGCCGTGAGGCGGCAACGCACGCCGAGCTGGAGTTCGCCGAGTCCGGCCGAATCGAGGCGTTCCCGGATCCGATGCACCGTGTCCCGCGCCCCGACCAGATCGGTCTCGGGCAGCAACAGCAGGAATTCTTCGCCGCCATAGCGGGCGACGAAGTCGGGAGCGCGCAGTTCGCGCTGGAGCAAGCGGCCGAGGTCGGCCAGGACGCGGTGGCCGCCGTCGCGGCCGAGGCGCTCGTTGATCACGCGCATGCCGTCGACGTCGAGCAGCACCAGCGCGAAGGTGACATCGTAGCGGCGCGCGCGATCGAACTCCTCCCGAATCCGTCGATCGAGCGCATCGAGGGTGCCGCAGCCGGTGAGCGGATCGACGTGGGCCGTGATCGCCTGCCGGCGCACGATCGCGCCGCGTCGCTCCTCGGTCTCGAGGAGGCGGGCGGTCGCCGCGACGGCCAGTTCGGTAAATTCCACCTGCCCTGGCGTGAGCGGAGGCGCGCCATGCCGCGCGCGCAGGACGACCGAACCGACACTGCGTCCCATCGGGCGGAGCGGGATCGCCGCCGTGCTGATGAGATCGGTCGGCGGCGCGATCACCCCGGGCCGCGGCGTGCTCCGGAATAGCGGGCTCTCGCGAACGTCGCGCAGGTAGCAGGTCAGCCCGGACGCCGCCGCGGCGACGGCTTCCGGCCACTTCTCGAGTTCCACGTCGGCGTCGCGAAGTTTCGGCAAGTCCGTCGCCGCGATCAGCCGCCCACCGGCCGCCTCGGGATGGTGGAGCAGGCAGCTGACCGAGGCGAGGTCCAGTGACCGTGCCAGGCCGTGGACGAGGGCGTGCAGCATATCTTCGCGATAGAGTTCGGTCGCGACGAGCTGCAGCAGTTCGAAGAGCCGGAGATCGTGGCCACGGCCCTGGGATTCGCTCCCGCGCGGCGCCACCAGGCGGGCGCGCAGTCGGGCGACCAACTGCCGTCCCTCGAGCGGAAGCAGGATCGCCTCGTCGGCACCCGCCTCCGCCGCGCGCACCAGGTCGGTCGGATCGTCGCTGGAAATGAGGCAGATGATCTGGGCACCGCTGCGGCGAGCCGAGCCGAGCGCATCGATCATTTCGCGGCCACCGAGCGCGAGCGAGCGGCAGGTCGCGAGGACAAGGGCGGGACGGTCTTCCGGCAGCGCGCGGACATCGGCCGCCTCCGCCACCTGGAAGCCGGCCCGCACCAACTCGCCTTCGAGCCCGATGGGACGCTCGTCGGGCGAGCCGACCAGCACCACCAACGGCCGCGGTCCGGTACTCCGGGCCACACCCGCCAACAGCTGAGGCAAGGGATCAATGCGCAAGATATCCGACACGGAACCTCGTACCGAAGGGATGGTGGCCGAGGCCGTGGGCCGCCCAGGGGAATTGCTGGGCGCCCACGTCTCGACCCAAGGCGGCCCAGCCACTGCCCCGGGCCGCGGGGCGGCGATCGGGGCCACGGCACTCCAGCTCTTCACCAAGACCCCGAACATGTGGCGGGAACCTGTGGTGACGCCGGAGATTGCCGCCGCGTTCCAGCGTGCGAGGGCTGAGCATCCTGTCGGGGCGATCGTTTCGCACGATTCGTACCTGATCAACCTCGCCTCCCCAGACCCCGACCTCCGGGCCAAGTCCCTGGCGGCGTTTTCCGGTGAACTGACGCGTTCCCAAGCACTTGGCCTTGAGGGGATCGTCTCCCACCCGGGGAACTACATCGACGACCACGACGCCGGACTGGAGCGGAATGCGGCAGCGATCACGGAAGCCCTCCGTGCCGTCCCCGGCGAGGTCATGGTCTTCCTGGAGACCACGGCCGGCACCGGGACGGTATTGGGACGGTCATTCGAGGAGCTGAGGGACATTCGGGCTTTGATCGGGTCGGATGTCCGCGATCGCGTCGCCTTCTGCGCCGACACCTGCCACCTGTACAGCGCCGGGTACGACCTGGTGAACGACTTCGACGGGGTCTGGGCGGCCTGGGACCGGATCATCGGCCTGGCACACCTCCGCTGCCTGCACCTGAACGACTCGAAGAATCCCTTCGCCTCGAAGAAGGACCGGCACGAACTGATTGGCGACGGCTCGCTCGGCACCGAGCCCTTCCGGCGAATCATGACGGACCGCCGCTTCGTGGCGATCCCCAAGCTGCTGGAGACACCCAAGGGCGATGACGACGAGGTCACCAACGATCGCCGCATGCTGGGGCTGCTCCGTTCCTTCCGGGAACCGAATTGACCGCCGCCACCCCGAGGCGGCATCTTCGTCGGATGCGACTCCCCCTCCTGGTCGGCCTCGCCGTTGCCGCGTCTCCCCTTCCGGCAACGGCCCAACTCTCCGTGCGGCTCGGTGCCGGTGCCACCCTTGGCCACAGCCTGGTGTCGCAGGCGACGCTCTACGACGATCTGGTGTCGCTCAAGACCGGCACCGCGCCGACCCTCGTGGTTGGGCTCGGCTACCCGATTGCGCCGAGGTACCGACTCGTCGCGGAGGCGCGCGTCGCGAGCAGCAGCATGACGGCCACGAGCAACGCAGGCAGCAACGACCTGGGGACGCTCCGCACGGTCACCGTGGCGTTGCTCGCCGAGGGCCCGCTGCCGTACCACCTCCGCTTTCAGGTGGGCGGGGGGATGATCAAGTATTCGCCGTCGGAGGCGACCGGCGTCTTCGCCGACGACGCGCCGATGAAGCCGATGGCCACGGCCGGCCTGGGTTGGGTGAAGGCGCTCCGGCCGGGACTCGACCTCAGCGCCTCGGCGCGCTGGGATCTGCACGAATTCACCACCGCGGCGCTCGAGCGGCGCGGCTGGTCGCTGGCGCAGCGGATCCACCGCGTCGCCCTCACCATCGGCATCGAGCGAGGCTTCTGATGCGCCGCGTCGCGCCCGCCATCGCCCTGCTCGCCCTCGTCGGGTGTGCCGACATCGTGCCGCCACGCGCGGTGCTCACGAACTACGAGTACGCGGCGATCGACGGCCTCGATTCGCTGACCTTCAAGTGGCGGCCGAGCGACCTGCCGGTGAAGATCTACGTCGCGGACGACTCACCGCTCCGCCCGCACCTGGTCACGGCGATCGATCGCTGGGAACGCGCCTTCCTCTATGGGGAGTTCCGCGCCACGTTGGTCGCCGATTCCAATGCCGCCGATATCATTGTCCGCAACACGCCGTCCTTCGTGAACGGCGCGGCGCGCGCGCTGAACGCATTCGCACCGCAGTGCATCGGCGAGACCAACTTCGAGCTCGGCACCGCGCCCGGCACCCTCCAGCTGCCGTGGCGGATCTACGTCTGGCCGGCGTCCTCGTCGACCGCCCCGGGCATCGAGACCTGCTACTCGATCACCGTCACGCACGAGCTCGGCCACGCGCTCGGGATCATTTCGCCTGGCCACACCGGGGCGACGCCGAGCGATGTGATGTACCGCGACCCAGTGCTCGATGGGTTGAGTGAGCGCGACGTGAGCACGATCGAGCGCCTCTACCACAGCCCCACCTCATTGATCGCGGCCCCCCGGCCGTAGCCCGCGAGGCCGCGACGGTCCCTCCGGGTTTGCTCGGGGGGGCCGGCGCGGCCATTTTTCGGGCCTCGCCGCCCTCCCCCGGGCAGCGTGACCGCCCCTTAGGGAGAGCAGATGCACACCACCGCCACGCCGCTTGCTGTCGCCGCGCCGGATTGGGTCCGGCACCCCCGCCTGAAGGCCTGGGTCGCCGAGATGGCCGCCCTGACTCAACCTGACCAGATCCATTGGTGCGACGGTTCGCAGGCGGAGTACGACGCGCTCTGCGAGCAGATGGTCGCGTCCGGCATGTTGGTGCGCCTCGATCCGGTCAAGCGCCCCAATTCCTTCCTGGCGCTCTCCGACCCGAGCGATGTGGCCCGCGTCGAGGACCGCACCTTCATCTGCAGCGAGCGCAAGGGCGACGCCGGCCCGACCAACAACTGGGTCGAGCCGCGCGAGATGCGGGCGACGCTGAAGGGATTGTTCGCGGGTTCGATGCGCGGCCGCACGATGTACGTGGTGCCCTTCTCGATGGGACCGATCGGCTCGCCCCTCTCGCACATCGGCGTGGAACTCTCCGACTCCCCGTACGTCGTCGTCAACATGCGGATCATGACCCGCATGGGCCGCGCGGTGCTCGAGGCGCTCGGCGAGGACGACTTCATTCCCGCGATGCACTCGGTCGGCGCGCCGCTCACCGCCGGCCAGGCCGACACGAAGTGGCCCTGCAATCCCGAGAAGTACATCGTCCACTTCCCCGAGGACCGGGAGATCTGGTCGTACGGCTCGGGCTACGGCGGCAACGCGCTGCTCGGCAAGAAGTGCTTCGCGCTGCGCATTGCCTCGGTGATGGGGCGCGACGACGGCTGGATGGCGGAGCACACGCTCATCCTTGGCGTGGAAGATCCGCAGGGGCAAAAGACCTACGTGGCGGCCGGCTTCCCGAGCGCCTGCGGCAAGACCAACTTCGCCATGCTGATCCCGCCCGAGGTCTACGCCGGTTGGAAGGTCACCACCGTCGGCGATGACATTGCCTGGATCCGTCCCGGTGAGGACGGGCGCTTGCACGCAATCAATCCCGAGGCGGGCTACTTCGGCGTCGCGCCGGGCACTTCCGAATCCACCAACCCGAACGCGATGGCGTCCTGCCGCGCGAACGCGATCTTCACCAACGTCGGCCTCACCGATGACGGCGATGTCTGGTGGGAGGGAATGACCGACACCCCGCCCGCCACGCTCACCGATTGGCGCGGCAATCGCTGGACGCCGGAGTCGAAGACGCCCGCGGCGCACCCGAACGCGCGCTTCACCGCGCCGGCGTCGCAGTGCCCGTCGATCGACCCCGCGTGGGAGGACCCGGCCGGCGTGCCGATTTCCGCCTTCATCTTCGGCGGCCGTCGCGCCACCACCGTCCCGCTGGTGCACCAGGCCTTCAACTGGAGCTTCGGCGTCTACCTCGGCGCCACCATCGGCTCCGAGACCACGGCGGCCGCGGCGGGTGCCACCGGACAGGTGCGCCGCGACCCGTTCGCGATGCTGCCGTTCTGCGGCTATCACATGGGTGACTACTTCAACCATTGGCTGCAGATGGGCCGCGGCCTCTCCGACCCGCCGCGGATCTTCTGCGTCAACTGGTTCCGCAAGGACGCCAACGGGAAGTTCATCTGGCCCGGGTTCGGGCAGAACATGCGCGTGCTCGAGTGGATCGTCGGCCGGGTCCGCGGCCGCGCCTCGGGGATCGAGTCGCCGATCGGCTGGATGCCGCGCTATGAAGATCTCCGCTGGGACGGAATGTCCTTCCCGAAGGAGACCTTCCTGGAGTTGATGGAGGTCGATCGCGAACAGTGGAAGGCCGAGCTCCTCGGCCATCGCGAACTGTTCGAGAAGCTCTACGACCGACTGCCGCAGGAGTTCATGTACATGCGTGAGCTGATTCTCTCGGCGTTGTGGCGGAGTCCGGAGCACTGGCGGTTGGAAGCGGAGGCGTAACTGCCGTTAGTCGTTTGTCGTTAGTCATTGGTCGTTAGGGTGCCAGCGGAGCTCTCGGTGTTCGTGGCGGTTGGAACCGCTTCAGGATGCAAGTGAAGTCGACAGGTCCCTCTAACGACTAATGACTAACGACTCATGACTCAGTTTGAAGTCATCCGCGACCCTCTCTGGGACAACATCCGCCTCGAGCCAGCCGCCGCCGCTGCCATGGATACGCCGGCGGTGCAGCGGCTGCGGTACGTGCGCCAGCTCGGCCACGCCTTCCTGGTCTATCCCGGCGCGACGCACTCGCGCTTCGAACACGCCCTCGGTGCCTATCACCTGACGCGCCGCGCCCTCGCGACCCTCGAGGAACGCGGCGACCTCGCCGCCGTCCCCGAAGAGGAGCGGCTCGCGGTGCGCCTCGCGGCGCTGCTTCACGACATCGGCCACTATCCCTTCTCGCATGCCCTGGAGGAGGCGGGCTTTCCCTCGCACGAGGCCCTTGGTGTCCGTCGGCTGGGCGAAGGGGAGCTCGGCGTGCTCCTGCGTGGCATCGGGGGCGACGCGTTCATCGCCCGCATCGCGGGCATCATTCAGGGGGATCATGTCTCACCGCTTGGCGGGCTGATTTCCGGCTCGCTCGACCTCGACAAGATCGATTACCTCTCGCGCGACGCGCGGCAGTGCGGTGTCCCCTACGGCACCGTCGACGTCGACCGGCTGCTGGCCTCGCTCTGCCTGGTGACCGATGGCGCAGGCCATCGTGCCGTGGGCGTCCACGAGAAGGGCGTCTCGGCGCTCGAATCACTGCTCTTCGCCAAGTACCAGATGTACCGCAATGTCTACTGGCACCACGCCGTGCGCAGCGCGACGTGCATGTTCAAGCGGGCCGTGCGCACGGCGGTCGCCAGCGGCCAGCTCGATCCCGCGAGCGTGGCCGACGCCACCGATGGCTCACTTACCACCGCGATGCAGGCGCACGACTCCACCGGGCTCACGGCGGCGCTCCAGCGCCGTCAGCTACACAAGCGCGCGCTCGATCTCCCCGCGAGTGAGGTGCCGGAGCTGCCCTCGTGGATCTGGGACGACCCCGACGCCCTCGAACGCGCCGAGGACGCCCTCGCGGCGGACCTCGGGCTGCCACCCGGCGGCGCGCTGATCGACTTCCCGGCCCGTTCATCGATGCTGTCGGTGGACCTGCCCCTGCTGACACGGGGCGGCACGGTGGAGCAGTTGACGGACGAAGGCCGCGCCGGACAGCTGGGCCTGCCGCGCATCGCCGCGGAGCTCTATCGGAGCGCGCGGCGGCTGCGGATCTTTGCGGTGGGTGGGGTGCGGTTGGAGAGGGTGCCGGAGATGTTGCTCTCCTAGGTCGTTAGTCATTAGTCGTTAGTCGTTAGGGGCGGTGGTGCCCTACGAGGCCTAACGACCAACGACTAACAGCTAACGACTCAGGCGCGAAGCGCCGGAATCTCCCCCGTCGGCGGCGACACTTCCTCGATCTTGATCAGGATGACGGTGATGTTGTCGAGCCCGCCGCGGCGATTCGCGTCGGCAATCAGTCGATCCACCATCTGCTCCAGGTCGCCATCCATCGTCAGCACGTCGCGCACCTGCTCATCCTCGAGCATGCCGGTGAGCCCATCCGACGCGAGCAGGATCAGGTCGCCGACTTCGAGCGTGCCGAGGTAGAGGTCGGGGACGACGTCGCCGCTGGAGCCGACGCAGCGCGTGATCACGTTGGCATATGGGTGGACCCGGGCCTCTTCCGGCGAGAGGCGTCCGGCGTCCACCTGTTCCTGCACGTAGCTGTGGTCCTTGGTGAGCTGGGAGAGCACGGTGCCGCGCAGCAAGTAGGCCCGTGAGTCCCCGACCTGGCCGATCAGGTAGCGGCGGGGCAGCAGCGACAGGACGGTCGTCGTCGTGCCCATCCCCCGCTTGTCGTGCTCCGACATCGTCCGCTGGAAGATCGCCGCGTTCGAGGCGCGAATGGCGCCGACCATCTGGGCCATCAACTCGTCGTCGCTCATCCCACGGACCGGCCGGAATTCCTGCGCGATCAACTGGGTCGCCATCTCGCTGGCGACTTCGCCCGCGGCGTGGCCACCCATCCCGTCAGCGACGATGAAAAGCCCACGCTCGGCCGCCATCAGATACATGTCCTCGTTGCCGGACCGGACCACTCCGACATCGGTGCGCGCGGCGCAGGAGAAGCGCATTCAGGAAACCTGGCGGAGGAAGTAGGCGACCGCGGCGATGGCCAACGCGATCGCAATGAAGAGCAAGGGTCCGGGACGTCGACTGGTGTCCGGGAGCACGAACGTCGGGACGTCGTCATCAAGAAAGCGGCCCCGCGGCGGCCGCACCACGACGGCCGGTGCCGCGTCCGGCAACGGCGGACCCGGCGTGGGGTCGAGTGGTGCCGCTTCGACGATCAGGGTGCTGGGCGAATCCTCCCAGCGATCCTTTGGCGAGAAGACCGCCTCGACATCGCCGAGCCGGATCGTCGAGCCGGGGCCCAGCGGGACCGCGCCGTAGACGGGCTCCCCGTCGACCCAGCTGCCATGCATGGAGCCGAGATCGGTGAGCGTCCACACGCCGCCACGCAACCGCAACTCGGCATGCGTCGCGCTCAGACTGGCCGCCGAGAGCACCACGTCGTTGCCCGCCTCGCGCCCGATCCGAACCGTCGGCTGCCGTACGCTGATGTGCCCCGCAGCGCCGCCACCACCCCGCAGGATCAGCACCGCCAGCAACGCGCCCTCCTGCGCCGGCACCCCGCCAAATGGCAGGGTCGCGGCGCTGGACATCGGGTCGCTCGCGTGCGGTCCGATCAGGGGAGACTCCGTCGGTGACATGGGACGAAAGGTGACCGGGAAAGCTATCCGTCGGGATGGCCCGGGGGCAAGCGAATTCAGGCGCCGACGGCCCGGCGTGGCTCCCCGCCTTGCAGCCGCACCAGTCGCTCGTAGAGTCCGCCCTGCCGCAACAGCTCCCGATGACTGCCGGTCTCCAGTAGTTCCCCATGGTGGAACACGAGGATCCGGTCGGCGTCGACGATGGTACCGAGGCGATGGGCCACCACCAGGGCGGTTCTGCCGGCCCTGAGGCGGCCCAGGGCGCGTTGGAGCCGCGTCTCCGACTCCGGGTCCACCGCGGAGGTCGCCTCGTCCAGCAGGAGGATCGTGGGCTCGCCAGCGAGCGCCCTGGCAAAGGAGAGGATCTGCCGTTCCCCGACCGAGAGCGACCGCCCCCGTTCGCTGAGCTGGTGGGCGAGCCCCCCCGGGAGCCGCTCGAGGAGCGTGTCGGCCCCGACGGCGGCCAGCGCCCGGTCCAGCTGGGCGGGGGGAATGGCCCGGTCCAGCACCAGATTCCGGGAGAGGTCACCCCGAAAGAGGAAGAGATCCTGCGGCACCAGCCCGATCCGCCCGCGGAGGTCATCGTGGGCCAGTTCGGCCAGGTCGACGCCGTCGACCAGAATCCGGCCACGGGTCGGCGCGTAGAAGCGGAGGAGCAGGGAGAGGACCGTGCTCTTCCCCGCCCCGGTGTGCCCGACCAGCGCGATCGTCTCCCCCGGCGCGGCCCGGAACGACACCCCGCGAAGCGCCCAGGGCGCATCGTCGGCATAGCGGAACCAGACATCCTCGAAGACCACCTCGCCGCGAGCCGGGAGTGGCAACGTCATGGGCGCGCTGGGCTCCGGCACCTCGACCGGGGTGTCGAGCAACAGGAAAATCCGCTCGCCGCTCGCCATCGCGCTCTGCAGCAGGTTGAACTTTTCGGCGAGGTCCTGCAGCGGCTGGAAGAACCGTCGTACCAGCTGGATGAACGCGGCCAACACGCCGACCGTCAGCGTGCCGCCGAGATGCTGCAACCCGCCGTACCAGAGCAGCAGCGCGACCGCCGTCGCGGTGAGCACTTCGACCACGGGAAAGAAGAGGGCGTACAGGGTGATCGAGCGCAACTGCGCGTCGCGATGCGCGCGGTTGACCGCGTCGAACGCCGTCCCCACCGCCGCCTCGCGATGAAAGAGCTGCACCACGCGCACGCCGGAGAGATACTCCTGCAGGTCGCCGTTCATCCGCGCGACCGCACCGCGGATGTCGCGGAAGGCCTCGCGCATGGCACGCCGGAAGATCGCGACCACCAGCCCCATCGCCGGCAGCACTGCGAACGCCACCAGCGCCAGGCGCCAGTCGATCGCGAGCATCATCGCGCTGATGGCCAGCAGGGTGGCGAGGTCGCCGATCACCGTCACCACGCCCGACGAGAAGAGCTCGTTGAGGGTCTCGACGTCGGAGGTGACGCGCGTCACCAGGCGGCCCACCGGTTGCCGATCAAAGAACGGAATCGAGAGACGCTGCAGCCGCTCGAAGATCTGCCGGCGCAGGTCCGACATCACCCGCTGCCCGACCCACGCGGTCAAGACGGTCTGCGCGTACTCCGCCACGAAGGAGAGCAGCAGCGCCGCCAGAAACCAGAGGCCGAGTCGGAGCAGGAGATCGGCGTCGCGGGCGGGGATGGCCACGTCGATCGTGCGCTGGGTGAGCAGGGGGCCGACCAGGGCCAGGCCGGCTTCGAGCAGGAGGAGCGCGACCGCCCCGGCGACGCCGAGTCGATACGGCCGCACATAGGCCAGCAGGCGGCGGCCCAGACCGCGATCGCCTCCGCTGGCGGCGACATCATCCGTCGCCACCGCGCTCACGGCGACTCGACCTCGATCCCCTTGAGTCCCTTGCGCACCCAGCCGGAGAACACCACGAAGCCGAACGCGATCGTGAACCACGAGAGGATGCAGCGCCAGACGATCGTGTACACCGGGACCATGCCACGAGGCACGTACACGCTCATCACCGCCGCCGAGAGGACCTCCGCCACACCGCTCGCCCCAGGCGTCGGCGCGAAGTAGAGCAGGAAGGTGATCAGCGTCTGCACCAGCAGCACGTCGACGAAGTTGGCCTCGATCCCGACCGCGCGCAGCGCGACATACCCGGCCAGCAGCTTGTTCGCATGACTTGGTCCGGAGATCAGCGTGGCCCAGCCGAGCGCGATCCAGCCGCGCGGGGTGTTGAAGGCGTTCATGCTCTCGCTCGCCTGATCGATCCCCGCGCGCAGCCCCTCGATCCGTGCACCGACTCGACGGCTCCGCCGGCCGAGGGCCTCGGCCAGTTTGTGAATGCCCCGCGACATGAACTTCGGTGCCACCATCACCGTGATCAGCAGGACGCCGAGGATCGCGAAGATCCCCATGCTCCCCTTGAACAGGTCCAGCAGGGAGAGGCCGAGGACATCCCCGCGCGTCCCGAGGGCCTTCCCCGCGCCGAACAGCAGCGCGAGCGGGCCGCCGATCGCGAAGAAGACGACCGTCGCGATGAACGACATGATCGTCGCGGTGATCGCTTTCGGCACCGGCACGCCGGTCCGCTTCATCGAGTAGACCGTCATCGGCGACGAACCGGCCTGCAGCGGCGTGACGTAGGATCCCCACGCCCCCATTCCGCCGGCGATCATCATCCCGGGGAGCGAGGGATTCGGATGGATTTCCCGGGTGAGCACCCAGAGGCGGAGGCCACCGCCGATCCAGTCGAGCGACGCGAGCCCCGCCCCGACCAGCACCCACCCCCAGTGGAGTCGCGCCAGTGACGGCAGGAACGCCGAGGCGTCGTTGCCATAGACGAGCACGCCGACGTAGCTGACCACCGAGACGGCGACGAACAACCCGAAGCCGCGTCGCAGGGTGGTGGGGGTGAGGAGGGAGGCCATTGGGGTCCAAAACTAAGAGCGGAGCGGGGATTGGGCGAGGGAGGCGGCCCGTGAGACGTAAGAGGTGAAACGGGTGTCGCTGAACGCCCCCCGTCTCACGTCTCACGTTTCACGCCCCCAACTCCGCCCCCCCTTACCTTTCCCCCGTGCCTCGCCCCGTCATTCGCGTCATCAACGCGCGCCAACACAACCTGAAGGGGATCACGGTCGAGATCCCGCGCCGCGCGCTGACCGTGGTCACCGGGCCGTCAGGCTGCGGCAAGAGCTCGCTCGCCTTCGACACGCTCTACGCCGAGGGGCAGCGGCGCTACATCGAGTCGCTCTCCACGTACGCCAAGCAGTTCCTCGACCGGATGCCGAAGCCGCTGGTCGACCGGATCGAGGGGATCGCCCCGGCCGTCGCCATCGAGCAACGTGCACCGGCGATGTCGTCGCGTTCCACCGTTGGAACAGCGACGGAGGTCTACGACTACCTCCGCCTCCTCTGGGCGCGCATCGGCGAGCCGCGCTGTGTGGTCTGCGGCGGTCCGGTCGCGCGCGACACGCCGCAATCCGCCGCGAGTACCATCCTCGCCGATGGTGAGGGCCGGTTGCGGATCGCCTTCCCGCTGCCGCCGGGGAGCCGTCGCGCGCAGGCGGTCACGGTCGACAATCTCCGCGCCCTCGGTTTCCTCCGCCTCGAGGTCGACGGCACCACGCACCACCTCGACGAGCTCCCCCCCGCACTCGACCTCACCACCGCCGACGAAGTGCTGGTGATCGTCGATCGGCTGGTGGCCACCGAGGCGCAACGCGGTCGATTCGCCGAGGCGTTGTCGATGGCGTTTGCCGAAGGGGAAGGCGTCGCGCTGGCATTGCGCGATGGCTCGCGGCGCCGCTTCACCGAGTTCCCGTCGTGCAGCCTCTGCGACACGCCGGGCACCACCGTCTCGCCGGCGCTCTTCTCGTTCAACAATCCGCGCGGCGCCTGCCCCACCTGCAACGGCTTCGGCGCCACGCTTGAGTACGACCTCTCGCTGGTCGTTCCCGACCCGACGCGTTCGCTGCGCGATGGCGCGATCGACCCGTGGACCAAGCCGCGCTACGAGGCGCGTCGCTCGCTGCTGGTCAGCACCGCGAAGAAGCTCGGCGTCTCTGCCGACGCCCCGTGGGAATCCCTCCCCGCCGACGTCCGCGAGGTGCTGCTGCACGGCAAGAGCGGCCGGTACCAGGGAATCTTTCCGTTCCTCGTGGGACTGGAAGAGAAGCGCTACAAGCAGTACATCCGCGTCTTCCTGCGACAGTACCAACTGGCCAAGACGTGCACCAGTTGCGGTGGCGCCCGACTCCGCCCCGAAGCGCTCGCGGTGAAGCTCAATGGCCGCTCGATCGCCGACGTCACCACCCTCACCGTCGACGATCTCGCCACCTGGCTCGGTGGCCTCGAGCTCGGCGAGACCGCGCGCATCGTCGCCGACCTGGTGATGATCGAGGTGATGGCCCGCGTCGATTACCTCCGCGACGTCGGCCTCGGCTACCTCACCTTCGATCGGCAGACGCGGACACTCTCCGGCGGCGAGGCGCAGCGCATCGCGCTCTCGAATGCGCTCGGCTCGCGCCTTGTCGACGCCCTCTACGTCCTGGACGAGCCGTCGATCGGCCTCCATCCGCGCGACACCGACCGCCTCCTCGGCCTCCTGCGCCGCCTGCGCGACCTCGGCAACACGCTGGTGGTCGTCGAGCACGATCCGGCCGCGATTCGCGGCGCCGACCACATGATCGAACTCGGGCCCGGCGCCGGCGAGAAAGGCGGCTATCTGGTGCACAGCGGTCCGGTCGACGAGGCGAAGGACACGCTCACGGCGGCGTACCTCCACGGCACCAGGCGGATCGGCATCCCGAGTGCCCGGCGCGACCTCGGCCCCCGCTGGCTGGAGATCAAGGGCGCCCGCCTGCACAACCTGCAGGGGATCGACGCGAAGATCCCGCTCGGGACGCTGACGGTGATCACCGGCGTCTCCGGCTCTGGCAAGAGCACGCTCGCGTACGATGTCCTCCACCGGCAGCTCGAACGGCGCCTGAGCGGCGAACATTCGGCCAAGCTCCACCTCGGCGAGGCCGTCGGCGAAGTCGACGCGATGACCGGTTGGGAGTTGCTCAGTGACGTGGTGCTGGTCGATCAGAGTCCGATCGGCAGGTCGCCGCGCTCGAATCCGGTGACCTACATCAAGGCGTGGGACGAGGTGCGCGAACTCTTCGCCTCGCAACCGCTGTCACGGCAACGGAAATACACGCCGGCGACCTTCTCCTTCAACCTCGCCGGCGGGCGGTGTGAGGCATGCGACGGCGCCGGGCAGGTGCAGGTCGAGATGGTCTTCCTCGCCGACGTCTTCGTCCCCTGCGAAGTCTGCAATGGCGCGCGCTTCAAGCGCGAAGTGCTCGAGGTCAAGATCCAGGGGATGTCGGTGCGGGACGTCCTCGACTGGTCGGTCGACGAGGCGATGCTGCGCTTCCGCCACCAGCCGAAGCTCGGCGCCGCGCTCTGGCAACTGCAGCAGGTCGGTCTCGGCTACCTCCGCCTCGGCCAGCCCGCCACGACCCTCTCCGGCGGCGAGGCGCAGCGGCTCAAGATCGCGCGCGAACTGCTCGCCGCGCAGAAGCGCGGCGGCCGGAAGCTCTATCTGCTCGACGAACCGACCACCGGCCTCCATCTCGAGGACGTGCGCGTGTTGATCGCCGTGCTCGACAAGCTGGTCGACGCCGGTCACACCGTGGTGGTCATCGAACACCACCTCGATGTGATCAAGCGCGCCGACTGGGTCATCGATCTCGGCCCCGAGGCCGGACCCGCCGGCGGTCGCGTCGTCGCGATGGGCACTCCCGAAGAGGTGGCGCAGACCAAGGGGAGCATCACGGGGCGCTACCTGAAGGACGTTCTCGTCGAGAGCTGAGTTCAGGGCACGGCGCGCGCCATGTCGGCCATGGTGACCGCCAGCAGCATCGCCATCTTCGTCGCCGGCAGGGCGCTCGGCCACTGCGCCGATTCCGTCAGCGTGTGTTGGCCGGTGCCGGCGGCCCGCCCGATCGAGATGCTGGGAATTTTCCGGACCACGCCCAGGTTGGCGTCGGTGCTGCCCGTCGGGATGGCCTCCTCGGCGCCGGGCATCGCCATCGTGATGCCGAGGGCATGGTGGATGTCGATCGCCGTCTGCACCAGCGGATGCGCCCGGGCGCCCGCCAGCATCGCCGCGGTGCCCCCTGCCCCATTCCGCACTTCTGCTTCCATCCGGAACCCGACCCCTTCCTTCGTGGCCGCCTCGCGCGCGATCCGCTCGATGCGCTTGTCGAGGGAATCGAGCAGCACCGGATCGGGCGAGCGCAGATCGACCGTGAACGCCATCTCCTGCGGAATTCCGTTGTAGATCACGCCACCGTGCACCTGGCCGACATTGATCACGGCGCCATCGGGCAGCGGGCCGAACTCGAGGGCGTAGATGTCGCGGATGGCCGTGGCCATAGCCTTCACCGGCGTGGCGCGTCCGCGCGAGAAGAGGGTGTGCGAGCCGGGCGAGGTGTAGACATAGCGGGTCCAGTAGATGCCGAGCGCGCCATAGTTGACCGGGCCAAGCCCGCCGTCGATGGCGATCAGCAGGTCGGGACGGGCGTTATGCTGCAGCCAATACTCCATCCCCTTGAGGCCGATCTCCTCCTGCGTCGTGGCGACGAAGACGATGTCACCACGCGTCACCACCTTCGCCGCATTCATCGCCCGGATCATCGCCAGCATGTTGGCCACGCCGGCGGTGTTGTCGAAGATGCCGGGCGCATGCAGGCTATCACCCATCCGCCGGACGGTGCCGACCACCGAGGGATCGTGCACCACATCCATGTGGACCGCGATCACCACCGAGGGACCGCCACCGCGCCCCCGACGCACGCCGGTCACGTTGCCGATCGAATCGGTGCGGACCTCGAGCCCCTCCGCCTCCATCACCTTCCGGACGTACGCCCCGCGCACCTCCTCATGGCGCGACAGACCCGGCATCTGGGTCAACGCGATCCACTCCTCCACCTGCGCCGGAAAGCCGCGGTCCAGCTGCGCCAGTGCCGCCTTCATGTCGGGGCGCTGCATCAGCGCCGGGTTCCACGAGGTGGCGGGGCGAGTGCCTTGCGCCGTGAGCGCGGTGTTGCCGATCAGCGTGAGGAGGAGGAGGAGGAGCAAGCTTCGACGACGCATGGGTACTCCCGTAATGTGAGGTGTACTCGATCATCGATCATCGATCATCCATCATCGATCATCGATCATCCATCATCCATCATCCATCATCCATCATCCCTGCTTCCTGCATCACCCGCCACACTTCCCGCACATGCCTTTCCTCGGTCCTGAACGCGCCGATGGCCACGCGGATCGCATACCGCCCGCCGAGTGTCGTCTGCGTCACCTGCACCGTGCCAATGGCGTTGACGCGCGCGACGATCTGCGCGTTGTGCGCGCTGAGCGCGGCCTCGTCGCCGGCCAGCACGGGCGGAACGTGGCGCACCACCACCAGCCCGAGTGGCGCAGGGGCGAGGCGCTCCCACTCCGGCGTGGCATCGACCCAGCGCGCGAGCTCGTGGCCCAGCGCGATGTGCGTCCGGATCATCGCACGCAGCGCCTCGGCGCCGTAGCTGCGCAGCACGAACCAGAGCTTGAGCGCGCGGAAGCGCCGGCCCAGGGGAATGCCCCAGTCGCGATAGTTCACCACGTCGGCATCGTGCCGCGTGCGCAGGTAGGCCGGTGCCGTCGCGAAGGTCTCCAGCAGCGCATCGACGTCGCGCACGAAATACGCGCTGCAGTCGAAGTTGGTCATCAACCACTTGTGCGGGTTCGTGACCATCGAGTCGGCCACCTCGACCCCATCGAGCAAGGGACGGAACTCGGGGACGATCGCGGCCGACCCACCATACGCCGCGTCGATGTGATACCAGGCGCCGTGCCGTTGGGCAATCTCCCCGATGGCGCGGAGCGGGTCGCACGCGGTCGACGACGTCGTCCCCATCGTCGCGCAGACGATCAGTGGCACCAGCCCGGCGGCCACATCATCCGCCATCATCATGGCGAGTACCTCGGGGCGCATCGCGAAGTCGCCATCGACCGCAACCACGCGGCAGTGCGAGTCGGCGAGCCCGCTCAATCGCGCCGCCTTCGCCACGGACGAGTGGGCCTCGCTCGACCAGTAGGCGGTGCAGCGCGACAGGTTGGCCCCCGCGCGTTGCCGTGCCGTCAGGAACGCCACCAGCGTCGACGACGACGCCGTGTCCTGGATCACGCCGGTGAAGCCGTCGGGCAGGCTGAGCAGCTGCCGGTACCAGGCCATCACCACCTGCTCGAGTTCCGTCGCGGCGGGCGAGGTAACCCAGCTCATGCACTGCGCCGCGAGCCCGGCGGTGAGGAATTCGCCGAGGATCGACGGCGGCGATGCGTTCGACGGGAAGAAGGCGAACCACCCCGGGTGACCCCAGTGGGTCATCCCCGGGACGATCTGCGTGCGGAAATCGTCGAGGATCTGGTCGAACGGCTCGCCGCCTTCGGGCGCGGTGGTCGGCAACGCGCGACGCAACGCTCCCGGCATGACGTCCGGGACGATGCGCTGCTGCTCGATGTCGCGGAGGTAATCCGCCAGCCAGTCGACGATGGCATGGCCGTGCCGGCGGAATTCCTCCGGCTGCATCAAGGCGTCCGGGTCGCGGCCGGCTTGGCCACGCCGCTCCGTCCCTGCGCCATCAACTTCTCGATGTCGGCGACGGTGCGCGGGGCGCCCTTGGTCAGGATCTCGTAGCCGTTGTCGGTCACCAGCACGACGTCCTCGATCCGCACGCCGAGCGACTCCGCCGGGAGATAGATGCCGGGCTCGATCGTGAAGGTCACCCCCGGCTGCAGCGTGGCGAACTGCGGATTGAGGTCGTGCACGTCCAGACCGACGGGGTGCGAGAGCCCGTGAATGAAGAACTTCCAATTCTCGCAGGTGATGGTCGGGTCGCAGATCGTCCCCGAGTGCTCCTTCATCCAGCCGCGCGCAATCTGCTCCAGCCGTGCCAACGTCGTCCCCGGCTTCACCGAGTCGATCGCCGCCTGCTGCGCGCCGAGGACGAGCTCGTAGACCGCCTTCTGCCGCGGCGTGAACTTCCCGCTAATCGGGAAGGTGCGCGTCAGGTCGGTGCTGTAGTAGCCGAACTCGGCGGCGGCATCGATCAGGACCACTTCACCCGGCTTGCTCTGCCGACGCGAGATGTCGTAGTGCAGGATGGTGCTGTTCGGTCCCGAGCCGACGATGCTCGGATAGCCGACGCGCTCGGCGCCGCGCCGACGGAAGGTGTATTCGACGATCCCTTCGATCTCGTATTCCCACATCCCAGGCCGGCTCTGCTGCATGGCGGCGCTGTGCGCCTCGGCGGTGATCGACGAGGCGAGCCGCAGCCGGCGGATCTCGTCGGCATCCTTGACCCAGCGCAGCGGCGCCAGGGTGCGTCGCTCGTTGATCCGCGTCAGCCCGGTGGCGGTGAGCAGCGAATCGACCGTCGGCGCGAAGGCGTCGGGCGGCGTGGTCGGAATGGGCGCACCGGCGACGCGGGCAGCGCGCACCGGGGTCGGCAGCGGCTTGATCGACGCCATCGGGAGGCCGGTGACACGCACGGCCATCGTGTCGGCATACACGCGCGCGGCGCTCCACGCATCGCGGACGGCCGGCGGCGCGGGGAGGTAGAGCGTCATGCTTCCCTGCGCGCTCCCCGAGTCGGGCTGGATGAAGACGAGCCGACCGCCGGGGCTCTCGACGCCGGTGAAGTAGAAAAAGTTGGCGTTCTCGCGATAGTCGGCGTCCTGCGGGTACTCCCCCCGATCGATGCTCTTGATCTTGCTCGACTCGATCACGGCCACGCCCTTCGGCATCGTCGCCAGGAAGGCGGCACGACGCTTCTGGAGCAGTTCGACCGGCACCGGTCCGCCGGGCGAGCTGATCTGGGCTGCCAGCGGGGCGGCCGCGGTCAGGACGAGGGCGGGCAGCAGCAGGCGGACGAGGGCAGAGCGCATCGCGGGGAACCTCGGATGGGGATTGGGGGGACCAGCCCGAACGCACGACGGGCCGCCGAAGTCTACATCAACTCGGCGGCCCGTCCAGTTGCTTCACATCCACAGTGCAGCGACGACTACTTCTCTTCCTTGAAGTTCGCGTGGCGCTTGAGCATCGGATCGTACTTCCGCAGCTCCATGCGCTCAGGGTGCTTCTTCGGGTTCTTCGTCGTCACGTACATGTAGGCGCTCTCGCTGCTGCGGAGCTTGACCTGCACACGTCCCTTCTTCGCCATGGTGTCGTCTCCTCGGCCTTACCAGGAGGCCTTGCGGACGCCGGGGATCTTCCCCTCGAGCGCCATCTCACGGAATGCAATGCGCGACAGCCCGAAGCGACGCACGAAGGCGTGCGCGCGGCCCGACACCTGGCACCGGTTCTTGATGCGGACCGGCGACGAGTTGCGCGGCAGCGCCTGCAGCTTGCGCATCGCCGCATCCTTCTCGGCCTCGTTCGCGGTCAACGACCGGATGACGGCCTTGAGCTTGGTCCGCTGTTCGCGGTGCCGTGCGGTGAGCGTCTTCCGCTTCTCGTTGCGCTCGATCCAGCTGGTCTTCGCCATGGTCCCTCTGACTCCTGCGGGGCGCCCCGCGTACCGTTCTGGTGCTGCTGCCGGGAGCCTCCCGACAACACCCAACCGACGGGCGGGGCGCCGCCCCACCGTGGCTGGATCCGTAATCAGCCCCCTAAAATGGGGGCGGGGTGGGCTTTAGGGAAGGGGGTCCCCCCGGACCGGGTGCTTGAGAGGGGACCCCGACCGGGCTCAGTCCCGGCGGAGGGCGCCGGTGGCCCGTTCGACACGGACCACGAACTGGTCGGCGTCACCCAGGCTCTGGGCAAAGACCGCCTCGGTCCCCGGGTCGAGGTCGGCCCGGCCGAAGAAGCGACCCACGGCCCAGAGGGCACCATCGCTCGTCTGCCCCATCCCGGACCCGATCGAGACGTTGGCGTCGCCACCCACGACGGCGCCGAGGGTGTTGACCCAGCGCAGGTCGCCCGCCGGTGTCACCGAGAGGAGGTAGGCATCGGCCGCCCCGCTGGTGCCGAGCGCCGTCTTGAGGATGACGCCGGCGCCGGGATCGAAATCGACGCTCTCCGAGAACCAGCCGGAGAGGTAGAAGTTGTTCTCCCCGTCGACCATCAGCCCCTGCACGCCGTCGCTCCCTGCCCCACCGAAGCGTCGACCCGATCCGACATACTGTCCCGCGACGCCGAAGCGCGCCAGGAAGACGTCGGTGCCACCCTGCGAGACGACCAGCGCGCTGCCGGGACCGCCATCGAGATCGGCGGTACCGGAGAACATCCCCGCCACGACCAGCGTGCCGCCTGGTTCAATCAAGAGGCTGTTGTGCGAGAGGTATTCCGCGCCACTGCCGCCGCCGCGCACGGCCCACTGGACGCCCAGCGAGGGCGCGAGCTGGGCCAGGAAGAAGTCGGTCTCGCCGGCCGAGATCAGCAGCAACGGCGAGCCGCCGTTGCCGAAGGTCGCAGTGCCGCTGAACTCACCACCGACGATCACGTCACCCGTGGCGGTGCGCGTCAGTGCGGAGCCCGCGTCGTTGTCGAGGCCGCCGAATTGCGCGACCTGCTTGAAGATCCCGTCGCTCGAGTAGCGGGCGACGTATGCGTCCGTGCCGCCGCGCGAGGTGAGCAGCGCCGCGCCGGTCCCTTGATCGAAGTCCACCGTGCCGGCAAATGCGCCGGTGACGAGGATGTCGCCGGTGGGCTCGACCAGGACGTCGCGTCCCTCGTCGACATCGCTCGCGCCGCCGATCGCGATGGCCCAGATGCAGCTCCCCGTGGCGGAGAACTTCATCACGAAGGCGTCGCGCGCGCCGACGATCGTGACCGGGCGGCCGCTGCAGAGCGTCCCCGACGTGATCGTGCCGGTGACGACGACGCCACCATCGGCGGTGAGGGCGAGGTCGGATGGCAGATCGGCACCGGTGCCACCGAAGTTGGTGGCCCAGGCCAGCGAGCCATCGTCGCGGTACTTCGCGACCGCGCCATCGGCAGGCCCGATCGCGTTGCGCACGACCGCGGTGCTGCCTGGATCGAAGTCCACCGAGCCCTGGAAGTAGCCGACGACGATGGCGCTGTTGAAGCCGTCGATCGCGACACCAGTCGCGAAGTCCGGTCCGAAGGCGCCCACCCGGAACGGCAGGTTCGGCACCACGGCGGGCGGAGGGGGCGGCGTGACGGGGCCGGTGACATCCGGCTCGAAGGTGCCACGGCACGCGCCGAGGAGGAGAAGCGTCGCGGCCAGGAAGGGTGCGAGGCGGGAGGCGGGTGGGAGGGTCATGGTGTGGAGAGTATCGGAGGAGGGCGCAGGTGTCGAGAGGTGGGGCCGGGGCGCCCGTCGCGGGGCTTGTGGCTCGCTGCTCGAATGAAAAAAGACGGGTCCACCGAAGTAGACCCGTCCATTAGCTCCCGAGGAGGGACTTGAACCCCCGACCCGCTGATTAACAGTCAGCTGCTCTACCAACTGAGCTACTCGGGACTGTGACCGCCAAGATGGTGCTTCGACGGGACGGCAAAGTAGCGAATGGAGGGAAAGGCGGCAAGAGAACCAGAAATGGGATGATGGATGATGGATGATGGATGATGGATGATGGATTGGGGTGAGGGCGACCCCCGGCGGCCTCCCAGGTCCTTCGACTCCGCGTCGGCCTCGCCGCCGCTCCGCTCAGGATGACAATCCGCCCCAAGCCTCGTGATCCATCATCCATCATCCATGATCCATCATCCTGCCTCTTCCGCCGTTCCGGCAGTCCACCCGCCGATCTGGCCCTATTTCCGGCCACCACGTCCGAAACGTTGCCGCTCAACGACTTAGACACGCCAATGAGCGAACACTCACACCTGCAACTCAAATGCGAGCACTCACTCTTGCACCTGAGCGGTCAGGTGCGCCGAAAAGGCCGAATTGTGGCAGGACTCCAACGTCGTAAGTCGTTGTGGAAAATACTGTTACGCCATTTTTAGCACTACCGTTTTGCCGTCCGCTGACTACCTTCCGCACCATGTCTTTGACCCCGCTGGTCGGTCACAACGCCGCTCGACTCGATGTCCTCCGAGCCATCGCGTCCGATGCCCTCCCCCAGGTCCTCCTCCTCACGGGGCCGCAGGGTGTCGGCAAGCAGCGCTTCGCCTTGTGGCTCGCCCAGCGACTGATGTGCAGCGCCTCGGCCGGCGAACCATGCGGCCAGTGCAGCGGCTGCCTCCGCGTGCAGGGGTTGGCGCACCCGGACGTCCATTGGTTCGTGCCGGTCCCGCGCCCGAAGGCCGGTGAGCAGGAAAAGCAGATCGACGAGACCGCCGAGATGCTCGGCGCGGTGATCGCCGAGCGGCGCACGCAGCCGCTCTGGGGCGCACCGGATGGGATGGCCTCGCACGGGATTGCGTCGGCACGATTGGTTCAGCGTCGGGCGAGCCTCACGGCCGCCGAGGGTGGCTGGCGAGTCTTCATCATCGGGCGCGCCGAGCGGCTGGTGCCGCAGGAGTCGAGTCCCGAGGCCGCCAACGCCCTCCTCAAGCTGCTCGAGGAGCCGCCGGTCCGGACGCTCTTCGTCCTGACGACCGCCGAACCCGGCCTGGTTCTCCCGACGATCCGCTCGCGGGCGGTCCCGCTCCGGCTCAGCCGGCTCGACGACGACGCGGTCCGCGGCTTCCTGAAGGCGCAGAAGCCGGAGCTTGCGACGGATCAGGTGGTGACGGCAGCCCGCGGGTCGATCGGACTGGCACTCGCGACGGGCGATGACAGCCGCGCCAAGGCCCTCCGAGCAGCGCAGGAGTTCCTCGCGGCGGTGGCAGATGGTACGGCCTCGGCCACGGAGCGCGCGCTCCGACAGGCGCCCTGGCAGGCACGCGGTGACTTCACCGCCCTGCTCGATGCACTGGCCGAAACGCTGGCGGCACATGCCCGGAGCGCCCTCACCGGGCAGGGGCGCGCCGCGATGTCGGACCCGACCGCGAAACTCGCCGGTGTCGAGCGGGTCATGGCGGCGCGGGAGCAGGCGCAAGGCAACGTGAATCCGCAGCTCCTCCTGGCCGTGCTCGCCGACGAGCTCGCGATGCTGGAGGCAGCATGAGCCTGACGCATCTGGATGCGAAGGGACGGGCCCGAATGGTGGACGTCGGCGAAAAGGCCGTCACCCGCCGCATCGCCGTCGCCGAAGGGAATGTCCTGATGAGCGAGGTGGCCTTCGCGCTGGTGCGCGATGCCACCGCCACCAAGGGCGATGTGCTCACGGTGGCCGAAGTGGCCGGCGTGATGGGCGCCAAGCAGACGGCCGCGCTCATCCCGCTCTGCCATCCGGTGCCGCTCGACCGGGTGACCGTCACCACCGAGCTGGTGCCCGAGTGGCCCGGCGTGCGGATCGTCGCCACGGCGACGGCCACAGCCCGCACCGGGATCGAGATGGAGGCCCTCGTGGCCGTGAGTGTCGCTGCCCTGACCGTGTACGACATGATCAAGGCGGCCGACCGTGGGGCCCGGATCGAACAGATTCGGTTGCTGGAGAAGGCCGGGGGCGCGCGCGGTGACTGGCACGCTCCCGACTCGATGGACCCGAAAGGAGGAATGCACACATGATGAAGCGACTCGTAGCGCAGACTGCCGTGCTTGGCGTCGGTGCCCTCGCCCTGCTGGGATTGGGTGCGGCGTCGAATGCCATTGCAGGGCGTGACCCGCTGGTGACACCGCTCGTGGCGGAAGACAGTGCGTCCACGATGATGACCCTGCAGGGCCAGCTGAAGGCAACGCGCAAGGAACTTGAACGTGCCCACCAGGTGCTCGAGTTCTCGGGCCGCTATGGAATTCCCGCGGATCTCTCCGCGGCGATCTATGACAACGCCGTCGCCGAGGGCATCCAGCCCGGCGTCGGCTTCGAATTGGTCCGCCTGGAAAGCGACTTCAAGACGACCGCACAGAGCGGTCAGGCCGCCGTCGGCCTCACGCAGCTGCAGTTGCGGACCGCGCGGGCCTACGACCCGAAGCTGGACCACAGCGACCTGATGAACCGCGACACCAACCTGCGGATCGGCTTCCGCTACCTGAAGGATTTGATGAAGCGGTTCGACAACGACGTCCCGCTCGCCCTCGAAGCGTACAACAAGGGCCCGACGCTCGTCGCCGCCCAGCAGGAGATGGGCGAGGAGATCGTCGGCAAGTACTCCAATGCCGTGCTGGCGCGGGTCAAGCGGAAGTCCTGAACCACGGTGGCACCCCCAACAACGAAGGGCCGGACTCTCTCGAGTCCGGCCCTTTGTGTATCACCAAGGCCGCCACTACGGGACGCGGATCTTCTGGCCGACCTTGATCGTGCTGCGCTGACTGAGCCCGTTGACCCGCAGCAATGCCGACTGTCCGACACCGTACCGGCTCGCGATCCCGCCGATCGTCTCACCGGACTTGACGACATGCGTGCGGCTCGTGGCGCGTGCGGCCGGCGCCGCGGACCGCGTGGTCGTCGCGGTGCTCCGGCGCGCGGCCGGCGCCGCGGTTCCGCCGCTCCGCCGGACCAGCAGCTTCTGCCCGCTCCGGATCGTCGCCTTCGACGAAAGGCGGTTGGTCGAGCGCAGCGAAGACACCGACACGCCGTAGCGCGCCGCGATGCCACTGAGCGTCTCGCCCTTTCGGACGATGTGCGTGCGGGTCGTGGCGGCCGCCGTCACGATCGGTTCCGGTGCACGGAAGACCGAGGCCGGCAACGTCCGTGAAACGGGGATGAAAAGCGTCGAGCCGCTCTTGACGCGCGCCCGTGTCGAGAGGCGGTTGGCCGAGCGAACCAGCGCGGCGGTGACGCCGTACTTCTTCGCGACGGTGGCCACCGTCTCCCCTGCCTTCACCTTGTGCGTCGCCACTGCCGAGCGTTCGGCGAGCGGCACATCGGCATACCGAGCCCGCACGATCTCGGCGGTCCCCGCCGGCACGCGCACGGCATACGACTCACCCGGCGGCGTCACCAATCGCAGCAGGTGCGGATTCAGCTCGCGCATCGACTCCAACGAGACATCGGCGAGACGGGCCACCAGGTCGAGTCCGGTACCGCCGCTCAGCACCACCGAGTCAAGCGGGAACGGCTCGATCGGATCGGGAGCCTCGAAGCCGTAGCGCGTCGGCGACTTCGCGATCAGCGCCGCCGCGATCAGCTTCGGCACGTAGTCGCGGGTCTCCTGCACGATCAGTCGCGTGTCGGCCAGCGAGAAGAAGGCGTCGTCGCTGCTCAGGTCGAGCGGCTCGTCGCCCTGCCCCATCGTCGCACCCATCCGATCCAGCGAGCGTCCGACCTTGCCGGCCCCGGCGTTGTACGCGGCGGCGGCGAGATAGTAGGAGCCGAAGCGCTCGGTGAGGTCGCGGAGGTGCCGCGCGGCGGCGTCGGTCGCCTTGATCGGATCGCGGCGCTCATCCACCCAGCCATCGATCCGGAGGCCATAGCCCTTGCCGGTCGCCGGCATGAACTGCCACATCCCGACGGCCTTGGCTCGGCTCACCGCCGAGGAGGAGAAACCCGATTCAATCAGCGCGAGGTAGACGAGGTCGCCAGGCAAGCCACGTTCGCTCAGGCGATCGCGGGCCAGCGTCTCGTAGCGCGGCATCCGATCGAGCCAGATCTGGAAGCGCTCGCGGCCCCGACCGCTGAAGTAATCGACGTAGTACTGCACCCGCGGATGCTCGGCATACGCCGCGACGTTCAGGTCGAAGGTCGGCGTATCGAGATTCAGTTCGGGGAGGGAATCGGGGACCGCCACCTGCAGGGAATCGAGCGCGGCGGCATCGGCAGCGGAGTCGCGGGCCACCGTGAGGTCACGTCGGGCGATCGCCGCCGGCGTGGTGACCGGAGTGACCGGGATTGCTGCGGGTGCGGCGACTGGGGTTTGCTCCGGGGTGATGGCCGGACTGCTCGCGGGACGCGACTCGACGGCGGCACGGGCACATCCGGCGCCGGTCAGCGCAACAACAACGAGCAGGGCACGGCGCATCGGGAATCCTCCGGCGAGGGGCAATCCAGCAAAGGTACGGCGGGGCGCGCCCCTCGACAACCACAAAGCATCGGTCGCGCGACCCCATCTGTAATAGGACGCGCGACCGGGAGCCAAGGTTGCGTTGCAGTGCGGGACCTCAGGCCCGCACGAGCGCCGCAAACGCCTCCTGCAACCGCTTGGTCTGGGTACCGGGCCAGACCGTGCCGATCTGGCGGTTGTCGACCGTGCGAATCGCGACCAGTTCACTCGCGGTTCCGGTGAAGAAGGCCTCGTCCGCCGTGTAGATGTCGTACCGATTGAGCATCGTCTCCTGCACCGGCATCGCCATGGCATGCGCCAATTCGAGCACGGCGTCGCGCGTCACGCCCTGGAGGATGCCCGCCCAGGGCGGCGTGGTCTTGAGCACGCCCTTCTTGATGATGAAGAGGTTCTGCCCCGACCCCTCGGCGACCGTGCCGCCGGCGTCGAGCATGATCACCTCATCGGCACCGGCGTTGATCCCCTCGAGCTTCGCCATGATGTGCGCGAGGTAGTTCAACGACTTCACCCGCGGCGAGAGCGCCTCACGATTCGGAATTGGCGTGCCGGCCGTCACCACCGTCAGCCCGCGCGCGACCACATCGGCCTTGAAGAGCTTGATGGTGTCGACAATGAGGATGACCGTGGGCTTGGGGCAGTTGCGCGGATCGAGACCGAGGTCGCCGACGCCGCGGGTGACAATGTGCCGGAGGTAGGCGTTGCCGATGCCGGAGTGCTTCAACGCCTCCTCGGTCATCGTCGTCATCTCATCGATCGTCATGGGGATCGTCAGCGCGATCGACTTCGCCGAGTCGTACAACCGTTCCAGGTGCTCGCGGAGCCGGAAGATCTTCCCATCGTAGGCGCGGATTCCCTCGAAGACCCCGTCGCCGTACAGCAAGCCGTGGTCGAAGACGGAGACCTTGGCGGTGTCGCGATCGTAGTACTGTCCATCGATCCAGATCGTGGTGGCCATCGAGGGGTGTCGCCTGGTGAGGGTCGGATTCGATACAAGATGGGGGCGGTGGGTTTCGAACCCACGACCTGCCGGTTAAAAGCCGGATGCTCTACCAACTGAGCTACACCCCCCAATCCGGGGAAAGATAGGGCCGCCCCGGGGTCATCGCGACACTCCCAAACGCAAAACCCTGCGGCACGGGGTCGCAGGGCATCGCGTCATCCTTGGTGGTGCGGCAGTCGACCCTACTTCGCCGACGGCGCTGCCGCCGCCGGCTCCTTCGGCACGCGCAAGGTGAAGAACAGCCACTCGCCCTTCTTCCGCTCCGGCTTCGGCTCGATGGTGTCGAGGTTCGGCACCGGGATCGCCGAGAGGACGGTGATCTTCTTCACTCCGCGGCGCGCCACGCGCTCGGCGGTGCCATCGCGATAGTCAGAGTGGAAGGCGCCGTTCATGTGGATCACCAGCGGCGAACCGCCCGCCGAGCGCGCGCGCACGATCGACTCCGCCATCGTCTCGTCCTTGACGCATTGCGCCTCGTAGAAGCGCATCATCCCCTCGGGCGTGCTCGGCCCGTGGCCGCCCATCGACTGCCCGAAGCGCTCGAAGTAGTCGTCCTTCGGGCAGCCGAAGTCGGCGGCGGCCCAGCGACGGCTCGAGTCCGGCAGCGCGGCGATCGCCGCAGCGAGTCCCTGCTTCGACACCGCACTCGCGATCGGCCGCGGCACGTTCGCCGCGATCACGCGCCATCCCTTCGCCTTGGCGAACTCGACCAGCGGACGATAGTCGACGTTGTAGTTCGGCCACGGGCGCGCCGTCTTCAGGAAGGTCGGCTCGTCGATCTTGCCGGCGAGATAGTCGTCGAGCAGTCCCTGCACGTCGCGCTCGAACATCTCGAGCGAGAGGATCACGTCGCTCCGGCGCCGCGAGACCGCTTCGAGCAGGCTCCGCTCCAGGCGGTGCGCGTTGCCGTCGTCGTGCTGCTCGCCGAAGAAGATCACGTCGCTCGATGCGGCCTCGGCGGCCATCTGCTCGAGGTCGGCATAGCGCTTGTGCTTGGCGTCGTAGACCCGGTGCGGGGTCCAGAGCGCCGGGGTGGTGTCGGCCGGCGCGGTCACGGCGAGGGCAAGGAGAAGTGTCAGCATCGCGGGAGAATAGCGGGGCCGTGTGGCCCCCGGGAGGGGCGGGTCACGGGGAAACCCCGGTCAACTGGGCCATGATGGCCGCCAATCGGACCGGGTCGCCGGTGAAGAAGCCTTCGGGCCACCGGCGATAGCCGAGGATCGCCTGGTAAATGAGATTCTGGTCGTAACTGTTGAGCCCGAGCCCGGCCAGGTACTGGAGCCGCAGGTTGCGATCTCGATTCAGGTCGGCACCCGCCACCCACGGCTTCAGCTCCGGCCCTCGGCCGGCGAAGGTGCCGAGGAACGATTCCAGGGTCGGGAAGCCGATCTCGCCGAGCGACTGGCTCACCGCGGCGTACTCCGGCCGCCCTAGACGAGCCGAGAGCGCATCGACGTCGATCGGCGCCTCGCCGACAGTCCCCGAGAGGACCAGGTCGTAACCCTGCCCCATGTTGGTGTTGCCCCACACGACGCCGTTCGGAAACGCTTCGAGGAAGGTCGCGATCTCGCTCTGCACCGACGCCATCGTGTTCTCGTAGAGCGGCAGCCAGACGGTGATCACGCCGCCCGGCTTCAGGTGCTTGCGCGCCAACTGGTAGAACTCCAGCGTCGAGAGCGACGCCGCCCCGCGCGTCCACGGATCGAACGGGTCGGCGGTGATCGCGTCATACATCGTGTTGCTGGTGAGCAGGAAATGGCGGCCATCATCGATGTGCACCGACACCTTCGGATTCTGCGCCACGCCGTGATTCGATTCGCGGAAGTATTCGCCCGCCACCTTCGGCACCAGCGGCTCGAGCTCGGCGATGGTCACGTGCTGTACCATCGGATCGATGCTCACCGCACCCGCCGTCACCCCCGCCCCGAAGCCGATCACCAGCACCTCGCTCGGCTTCGGCGAGAGCAACGTCGTGAAGTGGCCGAGCATCCGCTGCAGCCGCATGTCTTGCGGCTCGCTCGAGGCCTGCACCTTGCCGGCATTGTGATAGTTGCGCACGCCGTTCTCGAGCTGCGACACCGCCACCGTCGAGTTGGTCCCTTCGCCAACATAGATGAAGTCGCCGTGCGCATTCATCCGGTAGGCCATGAAGCGGCCGTACCCCACGAGCAGCGGCGGAATCGCGCCGACGGTCGACATCACCCAGAGTCCGAGCAGTGCCGCAGCGCCACCGGCGAGCAGCGCGCGCGGTGCGAGTTTGAGACGTCCCTGCTCCCCGACGACGAGCGCCAGTGTGAGCAGCGCGGACAGCGCCGCCATTCCAATCAGTACCCGCTGCGTGCTCTGCGTGCCAATGGTCCCGATCAACACCAGCGAGGTGACCAGCGACCCGATGATGGCGCCCAGCGTGTTCGCGGCGTAGGCCACGCCGACGAGGCGCGCCGGGTCGTCGTCCTTCGAGGCGAGCGCGGCGAGGCCGAGCGGGAACGAGGCGCCCCAGAGCAGCGCGCCGGGGAGCACCACCCAAAGCGCGCGAATGATGTCGATCTGGAAGGTGTACGCCGGCGCCGACGAGAGCGACGGATTGATCGGCCAGTACGGCAGCGCCGCCGTCAGGGACCACGCCGCCCAGCCGAGGGCGAGCACGAGCAGGAACTGGCACCAGCCGAGGGCGGCGCGCGGATTCGCGATGAAGCGTCCTAGGAACGCCCCCACCGACGACCCGATCCCGAGTCCGGCGAGGAAGCCGCCGAGAATCAGTGAGAAGGTGTAGGTCGTGGGGCCGAGCAACAGTGAGAGGATGCGGGTCCAGACGACTTCGGCGCCGAGCGCGGTGAGGCCGGAGAGCGCCAGGGTCAGCAACACCGGCCAGCTGCCCGGGGGCAACGACGCGGTGGCGCGCTCGCTGGCGACTTCCGGCGAAGCCGCGCGCGATCCGGCCATGAACCAGGCCGCGCCGGCGATCAGCAGGTTGAGACAGACGGCGACGCCCGTCGCGGTGACGACATCGAAGTTGCGAAGCAGGACGAACCCCGCGACGAGACAGCCGACCACGGCGCCGAGGGTGTTGCCGCCATAGAGGATGCCGAGGTAGCTCATCCCTTCTGGCGTGGCGCGCACCTCGCGCGAAATCGCCGGGAGGGTGGCCCCCATCAGGATTGTCGGGGGCAGCAGGCAGAGCGCGGCCAGCAGCGCGCGGAGCAGCAGGCCGAACGGCCCCGACCCGCCGACGGCGGCGTAGAGTCCGCCGGCATACGGGAGGATCAAGAGCACCAGGATGCCGCAGACACCGATCCCGGCCTCGAGTGCCGCGTAGACCTTGAGCGGCGAGCGCGCCGCGGAGACGCGCCGGGCCAGGAAGAGCGACCCAATGCACATCCCGCCCATGAAGGTCGCCAAGAGCACCGCGATCGAGACGGCAGATGCGCCGATCACGAGGCCGAGCAGCTGGAACCAGACGATCTCGTAGATCAGGGCGGCGGCACCACTGGCCACAAAGAGCGGCAGCAGCAGGAGCAGGCGTCGGGGGGACGCCTCGGCGGCGATCGGCATGGGGGTGGGCATCGCGGAAGGGTAGGGCGGGCATCGCCCCGCTGGAAGGGGCTGAGCACGGCGCGCTTGACGGCCTCGAGGAGCAATAGTATTACTATCATCAATCGAAGCTTTGCACGCTAAATCACGATCCTGCCACTGTCGACCCCCTCCCCTCTCGACCGGACGGCCCCATGCGTACCCTGACCCGCGAACTGCGCGACGCCCTGACCCCGCTCACGGCCCTCGACGTCCTGCGCAAGGGCAACGAGCGCTTCGTCAACAATCTGAAGGCCAACCGCAACCTGCTGCAGCAAGTCAACGAGACCAGCGACGGCCAGCATCCGCTGGCGATCATCCTCAGCTGCATCGACTCGCGCACGTCGGCGGAGCTGATCTTCGACCAGGGACTCGGCGACATTTTTTCCTGCCGGATCGCCGGCAATATCCTCAACGACGACATCCTCGGCAGCATGGAATTCGCCTGCAAGGTCGCGGGCGCGAAGGCCGTCGTGGTCCTGGGGCACACCCGCTGCGGGGCGATCAAGGGTGCCTGTGACGGTGTCCGACTCGGCAACCTTACCACGCTGCTGCAGAAGGTCGAGGAGGCCATCGCGCTGGAGACGGAAACGCTCGACCACCGCACCTCCGCCAACGCCGCGTTCGTGGAGCGGGTGGCCGAGCTCAACGTGATGCTGGTCAAGGAGCAGATCATGGAGCGCAGCCCGTTGCTCGCCGAGATGGTGCGCAACAGCGAGATCGCCCTCGTGGGCGGGATGTACGACGTCGAGTCCGGCGCCGTGGAGTTCTACGACTCGCGCATGCTGCTCGGGGCGGCGTGAGCCAGCGGATCGCGCTCCAGCTCGACGAGACGCTGTACCTCAAGGATCCCATGTCGAGCGACCTGGGGGAGAGCATCGTCGAGCACGGCATCCTGATGCTCGACGCGATCGGCTACGAGGCGTTCACCTTCCGCAAGCTCGCCGAGCGGATCGGGACGACCGAGGCCTCGGTCTACCGCTACTTCAAGAGCAAGCATCGACTGCTGCTGTACCTCACGGCCTGGTACTGGAGCTGGATGGAGTACCGGCTGGAGCTCGCCACGGCCAATGTGACCTCGGCCGAGGAGCGGCTGCGGCTCGCGCTCCGCGAGCTGACACAGCGGATCTGCCAGGACTACTCCACCCCACGGATTGATGAAGAGGCGCTTTATCGGGTCGTGGTGGCCGAGTCGTCGAAGGTGTATCTCCACGCGGATGTCGACGCCGACAATCGCGAGGGGTGCTTCCGGAGCTACAAGCGGCTCTGCCGCGCGGTCGGCGACCTGATCCTCGAGGTCAATCCGGCGTACCCGTACCCGGTGGCGCTGGTCTCCACCGTCGTGGAGAGCTCCCACATGCAGAAGTACTTCGCCGAGCATCTGCCGTCGCTGACCGAGGTCACCCGCGGCGACGCCGACGAGGCCACGACCGCCTTCCTGACGGACCTGGTCTTCCGGGCGATCGCGCGGGAGCGGTAGCTCGACTAGCCGAAGATCTCCCCCTGCTCCACGATTCCGCGGCAGAACAACTTCCGATGGTGCGGTGTCATCCCCTGGGTGCGGAGCGCGCTCATGTGGCCGGCCGAGCCGTACCCCATGTTGCTCTCCCAGCCATAGCCGGGGCGGCGCGCACCCAGTGAGCGCATCAGGCGATCGCGGGCGACCTTCGCGAGCAGCGCCGCCGCGGCGATCGCGTGGCAGTTGGCATCGCCCTTCACGAGGGCGCGGTGTGGCGTGCCGAGCTCGGGCACCGGCATGCCATCGACCAGCACGAGCACGTGCGCATTCACATCAAGCATCCGTCGACACTGTGCCAGCGCGCGCCGCATCGCCAGCGCCGTCGCCACACGGATGTTGAGCCGCTCGATCTCGGCCACACTGGCGGCACCGAGCCCCCACCCCAACGCCTCCGCCCGAATCGACGCGGCAAGTGACTCACGTTCCGTTGCCTTCTTCACCGCCTTCGAGTCGCGCACGCCGGAGATTCCGGCGTGCCCGATGACAAAGCAGCACGCCCCCGCCACCACCGGACCCGCCAACGGCCCGCGGCCCACCTCGTCGACACCGATCAGGAGATGGTCAGTGGCCCAGGCGGCGAGTTCGTGGTCGAGAGGAGCGGTGGGGGCATCTGCAAAAGCTAAGGGGTGAGGGGTGAGGGGTGAGGGGTGAGGGGGGAACACCGTCATCCCGAACGAAGTGAGGGACCTGCGTAGTCGCGATCACGCAGATCCCTCGCGTTGCTCGGGATGACATCCCCCTCACCCCTCACCCCTCACCCCTCACCGGCTCCTTGACACAACAACAAATCTTGATATGATCAATCCCATGACCACTCTGGCCCCCCAAGCCGCCCTCGCCCGCATGTTCCACGCGCTCTCCGACGAGACCCGCCTGGGCATCCTCGAGGCGCTGCGTGGCGGCGAGCGCTGTGTCTGCGAACTGACGGGCACATTGGACGCCGCGCAGTCGCGCCTCTCGTTCCATCTGAAGACCCTGAAGGACGCCGGGATGGTGACCGACCGGCGCGAGGGACGCTGGGTCTACTACACGCTGGCCCCCGATGCCCTCGAGATGGTCCAGGCCGCGCTGGGTGAGCTGGCCACACCGACCTCGCCACGCCGCAAGGAGTGGTGGGCCTGCTGCAAATGAGTCCGTTGTCGGGTTGAACATATCAAGATTTCTTGGTGCACAATACTGCCACGTGAGGAATAGATCATGACCCCGGAACCGAACGCCACCGAGCTGCGCGACACCGTCCGCGAGAAGTACGGCGCCGCCGCACGCCGCGTCCTCGAAGTCGCCCAGCCCGCCACCTGCGGCCCGACGTCGTCGTGTTGCGGCGGCGCCGCCTTCGACGGCACCGTCGACCCGATCACCTCGAACCTCTACCTCACCGGTCAGACCGACGTCCTCCCCGACGCCGCCGTCCTCGCCTCGCTCGGCTGCGGCAATCCGACCGCCCTCGCCGAACTGCACCCCGGTGAAGTGGTCCTCGACCTCGGCTCCGGGGGCGGCATCGACGTGCTCCTCTCGGCGCGCCGCGTCGGGCCGACCGGCAAGGCGTACGGCCTCGACATGACCGACGACATGCTCGCCCTCGCGCGGAAGAACGCCGCCGAAGCCAACGCGACCAACGTCGAGTTTCTCAAGGGCGAGATCGAGCACATTCCGCTCCCCGACAACTCCGTCGACGTGATCATCTCGAACTGCGTGATCAACCTCTCGGGCGACAAGCGCGCCGTCCTCGCCGAGGCGTTCCGCGTCCTCAAGCCGGGCGGGCGCTTCGCGGTGAGCGACGTGATCGTGCGCGGCGACGTGCCGCCGGCCGTGCGGCGCAGCATGGAGCTCTGGGTCGGCTGCGTGGCGGGCGCATTGGAGGAGCAGGAATTCCTGAACCTGCTCACCGAGGTCGGCTTCGAGTCGCCCTCGATCGAGCCGACGCGGATCTACAAGGCCGAGGACGCCGCGACCTTCCTCACCGGCGCGGGACTCGACGCGGCCAACGTCGCCGAGATCGACGGGAAGTTCATGGCAGGATTCGTCCGCGCCACGAAGCCGAAGGCCGCGGCGTGCTGCGCGCCGGGCTGCTGTTCGTGACCAGCACCGCCGACGCCATCGACGCGCCGATCCTCAAGCGTCTCTCGACGCTCGACCGCTTCCTCCCGGTCTGGATCGTCGCCGCGATGGCGGCCGGGCTCCTGCTGGGGCGGCTCTTTCCCGACCTCGGCGCGGTGCTCGACCGCATCAAGATCCAGGGCGTCTCGGTGCCGATCGCGCTCGGATTGCTGTGGATGATGTACCCCGTGCTTGCCAAGGTCCGCTACGAGACCATAGGCCAGCACACCAAGGACCGGCGGCTCATCGGTACGTCGCTCGTGCTCAACTGGGTCGTCGGTCCGTTGTTGATGCTCGCGCTCGCCTGGATTTTCCTCCCCGACTTGCCGCACTACCGCAACGGCCTCGTGCTGATCGGGTTGGCACGCTGCATCGCCATGGTGCTGATCTGGAACTCACTGGCGTGCGGATCGGGCGAACTGGCCGCGGTGCTGGTCGCGCTCAATTCGGTCTTCCAGATCGTCACCTACTCCGTCCTCGGCTGGCTCTACCTGACGGTGGTGCCCGGCTGGTTTGGCGCCGACACCGCCGTGCTCGACGTGTCGATGGCGCAGATCGCCATGAGCGTCCTGATCTTCCTCGGCGTGCCGCTGGTCGCCGGCTACCTCACCCGGAAGACGCTGGTGGCTCGCCGCGGCGCGGTCTGGTACGAGTCGGTCTTCCTGCCGAAGATCGGCCCCACCGCCCTGCTCGGCCTGCTGTACACGATCGTGCTGATGTTCGCGATGCAGGGGAATCGCCTGATCGAAGCGCCCTTCGACGTCGTGCGGATCGCCATCCCGATGCTGATCTACTTCGCCCTGATGTTCGGCTTCGCCTTCTGGGCATCATGGAAGATGGGCTTCAGCTACGAGACGACCTCCGCCATCTCCTTTACCGCCGCCGGCAACAATTTCGAGCTGGCCATCGCGGTCGCGGTTGCCACCTTCGGCATCGGCTCGGGCGAGGCCCTTGCCGCCGTCGTCGGGCCGCTGATCGAAGTCCCCGCGCTCGTTGGCCTGGTGTACGTGGCCCTCTGGGCGCGCCGCCGCTACTTCCCTGCCGAGGGTGTCACCGCATGAGCGCGTCCCGATTCCAGATCCTTGTCCTCTGTACCGGCAACAGCGCGCGCAGCCAGATCGCGGAGGCGCTGTTCGCCACGCGTGGCGCGGGCCGCGTGATTGCCGCGAGCGCCGGATCGCACCCGGCGCCGCGCGTGAATCCGTACGCGGTCGAGACCCTCGCCGCGCACGGCATTGAATGGTACGACCGCGTGCCGAAGCGGCTCGACGAGGTCGAGGGCGTCGCGTATGACCTGGTGATCACCGTCTGCGACAATGCCGCCGAGGCGTGTCCCTACTTTCCGGGGGCGGCGGCGCAGGTGCATTGGGGCCTCCCCGACCCGGCCGACGAGACCGAGCGGGACGCCGCACTGCGTGCGTTTGAGGCGACGTACCAGGCGCTCGACGCGCGGATCACCAGGTTGCTGGCGCTGCCGATCGAGGCGATGGGGGCGGAGGAGTTGGTGCGGTGGCGCGCGCAATTCACGGCTAACGCAAAGAGGCCCCGACTCTTCATCGGGGCCCCTCTAACGACCAACGCCTAACGACTACCGATCGCGCTTTTCCTTGATCCGGGCCGCCTTGCCCGACAGCGCGCGGAGGTAGTACAGCTTGGCGCGGCGAACGCGGCCACGGCGGACCACCTCGAGCGTCGCGAACATCGGGGAGTGGAGCGGGAAGACGCGCTCGACGCCGACGCCGGCCGAGATCTTCCGGACCGTGAAGGTCTCGTTGATCCCGCCACCCTTCTTCGCGATGCAGACGCCCTCGAACGCCTGGAGGCGCTCCTTCTCGCCTTCACGGACGCGGACCATCACCTTGACGGTGTCACCGGCGTCGAACTTCGGGAGGTCGGTGCGCAACCCTTCGCGCGAAATCTGGTCGAGAATTTCCATTCCCATGTCGTGCTCCTGGCGCGAGTCGCGCCGGTGGTATTGTCAGGACTTCGCGCCGGTGTCCTGGCGCTCCGTTGCCATGTGGGCCTCCCAGAGATCTGGGCGCCTCGCCTGCGTGATGCGTTCCGCTTCCTGCTGCTTCCACGTGGCGATGGCCGCATGGTTGCCCGAGAGCAGCACCTCGGGAATCTTCTGCCCGCGCACCTCGGCGGGCCTCGTGTAGCTCGGCGGACTCAGGAGTCCGTCGTAGTGCGAATCGCTGCTCGCCGACTCGTGGTCGCCGATGGCCCCCGGCAGCAGCCGGACCACCGCATCGATCACGCAGAGGGCCGCCGGCTCGCCCCCCGAGAGGACGAAGTCGCCGAGCGAGATCTCTTCGGCGCCGAGGAGGTCGACCACGCGCTGGTCGATGTCCTTGTAGTGCCCGCAGAGGATCGTCAGCGCACTGCCGAGCGACCACCGGACCGCGTCATCGTGGGTGAACTTCCGGCCTCGGGCCGACATCACCACCACGGGACCGGTCGGTCCCACCGACTCCACCGCCTCGAGGAAGGGCTCCGCCTTCAGCACCATCCCCGCGCCCCCACCGAAGGGGGCATCATCCACCGTCTTGTGCTTGTCATGGGTGAAGTCGCGCAGCTGCACCAACCGATACTCGGCCAGTCCCGCCGACTGTGCCCTGCCCGGAATGCTCGCCGCCAGGAACGGCGCCATCGCCTCGGGAAAGAGCGTCACCACATTGACCGTCAGCACCATCACCCCATCAGTTCGGGCGGAACCTCGACCACCAAGCGGCGGTTCGCGCGGTCCGTCACCTTCACCGTCTCGCTCCGGAAGGGGAGGAGAAACTCCCGCTTCGGACCCTGCACCTCGATCAAGAGTCCCTGCGGCATGTCGTACACCGCGGAGACGATCCCGAGCGGCTCGTCGGCCAGGTCCCGCACCGCCCAACCGACCAGCTCCTGCTGGTAGACCTCGCCCTCGGCAAGCGGCGTGAGGATGTCACGCGGCACCGCCAGGAAGAGGCCCCGGTATCCCTCGACCGCATCGCGATCGGGATGCCCGGCGATCCGCATCAACACCTCGCGGTGATAGACGCGGGCCTGCTCGATCGCGATCTCGCCGACCGGGTCGCCCCGGAGGTCGAGCAGGGACATCACCTGTCCGGCGACGAAGACCCCTTCGGGGTCATCGGTCAGCGGGAAGATCGCCAGCTCGCCCTTCAACCCATGCGGCTTGCGCACCCGCCCTACCACGATCGGGGGCGCGGCCGGTTCGGTCATCAGGTCAGACGCCAGCCTTCTTGAACAGCGCCGCCACGGTGTCGCTCGGCACGGCGCCCTTCGCGATCCACTCGCGCGCCTTGTCGACGTCCACCGAGAAGAGATTCGCCTCTTCCTTCGGGCGATACGAGCCGATGGTCGCGATGAAGCGACCGTCGCGCGGTGCTTCCTTGTCGGCAACCACGATACGGTACATCGGCAACTTCTTGCGCCCTTCGCGGCGCAGGCGGATACGAACGGCCATCTCGAACTCCTGTGGAGCGGTTCAGCGCGGGGGGAACGAACGTCCACCGAAAGGCATCTTCGCCCCCGGCTTGCCCGCGACCTTCATGAACTTCTGCATCTGCTTGAACTGGTTCAGCAACTGATTCACTTCCTGCACGGTTCGCCCCGACCCGCGGGCGACTCGCATCCTGCGCGACCCGTTCATCACGTCCGGGTCACTCCGCTCGGCCTTCGTCATCGAGAGCACGATCGCCTCGACATGCCGAATCCGGTTCTCGTCCACGTTGGCGTTCTTGAGCATGGCCGGGTTCACCCCGGGGAGCATGCCGAGCACGTTCTTCAACGGACCGAGCTTCTGCATCTGCCGCATGGCGGAGAGGAAGTCGTCGAGGTCGAGTCCCTTCTTCGACGTCGCCTTCCGCGCCAGCCGCTTGGCGTCCTCTTCGTCAACATTCTGCTGCGCCTTCTCGACCAGCGTCAGGACGTCGCCCTGCTGGAGGATCCGCCCGGCCATCCGGTCCGGATGGAAGGGCTCCAGCGCATCGAGCTGCTCGCCGGTGCCGACGAACTTGATCGGCGCCTTGGTCACGCCGTAGATCGAGAGCGCCGCGCCACCGCGGGAGTCGCCGTCCATCTTGGTCAGCACGACGCCGGTGATGCCGAGGGCGTCGTGGAACCCCTTCGCGATCCGGACCGCGTCCTGGCCGGTCATGCCGTCGGCCACCAGCAGGATCTCGTGCGGCTTGATCGCCGCCTTGAGCCGGACCAGCTCGTCCATCAGCGTCTCGTCGAGCTGCAACCGGCCGGCGGTGTCCACGATCACGGAGCGGGCGCGCGCCTTGGAGGCCGCTTCGATACCGCGCTTCACGATCGCCACCACGTCCGTCACGCCCGGCTCGCCATGGAAGCCGACCTGCACCTGCTCGCTCAGCGTCCGCAGCTGATCGATGGCGGCGGGACGATAGACGTCGGCCGCGATCAGGAACGGCGCCTTCTGCTCCGCCTTGAGCCGCTTGGCGAGCTTGCCCGCCGTCGTCGTCTTGCCGCTGCCCTGCAACCCGACCATCAGCAGGATCGTCGGCGGCACCGACACGAAGGCCAACGGCGCCTGCTTCTCGCCGAGGAGCGTGACCAGCTCGTCGTAGACGATCTTGACCAGCATCTGCCCTGGCCGGACCGACTTGATGATCTCCTGCCCGACCGCCGCCGCCTGCACCCGCGCGAGGAACTCGCCGGTGAGCTCGAACGACACGTCGGCCTCGAGAAGAATGCGACGGATTTCCCGCAATCCTTCCCGAACGGCTTCCTCGCTGAGCGCCCCGCGGCCCGTGAGGCGCCGCAGGGTATCGGTCAACTTGGAGGAGAGCTCATCGAACATAGCCCGGCAAAATAGCGTTGCGGGTGTGGAAAAGGGAAGAGAAGAGACGATGATCGATGATCGATGGTCGATGATCGATCGACTTACGAGAGAATTCTTTATCAACAACACGGGCCTTTTCAAAATCAATCATCCATCATCGATCATCCATCATCCCGATTTGTTCCACCTATGAAACCATCCCCCATCGGCCCTCCGTAGATTCCCTCGCATATGATCCCTACCCCGTTGCCCGACGAAGCCACCCGCCGAGCCGCCCTCGAGCGGATGAAGATGGCGGCCACCGGGCTCCTCGTGGTGGCCCTGGTCGTCTTCGTCGTGGCCAAGATGAACGAGGACGTCTATCCCTGGCTGGCCTATGTCCGGGCCACAGCCGAGGCGTCGCTGGTGGGCGGGATCGCGGACTGGTTCGCGGTGACGGCGCTCTTCCGGCACCCGTTGGGGATCCCGATCCCCCACACCGCGATCATGCAGAAGCAGAAGGACCGGGTCGGCAAGATCCTGGGCAACTTCGTCCAGAACCACTTCCTGTCGCGGACGGTGCTCGAGGCACGGCTGGCCGGGATCCACCCCGCCCAGCGGGCCGCCGACTGGATGCAGCAGGAGGCCAACCGCCGCCGGCTCGCCAAGCAGCTGGCCGGTGGGCTGGCCCGCGCGGTCGAGGCGCTCCCCGAGGTCGAGGTGCGCGAGTTCGTCCAGCGCAGCGCGGTCAGCCGACTTGAAGGGGTCAAGCTCGCCCCGCTGGTGAGCGAGGTGATGACCGTCGCCGCCGCGGGTGGCCGCCCGCAGGAGTTGCTCAACGAGGTGATGAAGCTGGTGGGTGGTGCGCTCAAGGATGGCCACGACTCGATCCGCGAGCGGGTCCGCCAGGAGAGCCCGCGCTGGGTGCCCGTGGGGCTACGCGATGCGGTGGCCGACCGGCTGATTGGCGCGGTCGAGCGGCTGATTGGCGAGATGTTGAATGATCCGCTGCATCCGCTCCGGAAGAAGTTCGACGGGATCGTCGCCGACTTCATCAACCGGATCAAGACCTCGCCCGAGCTGATCGCGCGCATTGAGGGGATGAAGCAGGACCTCCTCGGCCATCCGATCGTCGAGGAGATGGTGTCGAGCGTCTGGGACAAGACGCGCCTCGCCGCGGCGGGCTACCGTGCCGATCCGGAAGGGACGTCGCTCGAGCCGCTCGAGGAGATCCTCGCGGGGCTCAGCGAGTCGCTGTCGGAGAGTGAGGAGCTGCGCGGCGAGGTCGACCGATTCACCAGCGAGGTGATCACCTCGTTGCTCGAGCAGCATCGGCAGGAGATCGCCGACCTGATCGCGACGACGGTGGCGGAATGGGACCCGGAAGTCGCCGCGGGACGGATCGAGCTCGCCGTCGGCCGCGACCTCCAGTTCGTGCGGCTCAACGGCACGCTGGTGGGTGGTGCGGCGGGGCTGGTGATCTACACCCTGAGTCGCTTCCTCTAGCGGAGCGTCACTGCGGGGAGCGCATTCCACCGCTCCCACGCCGTCGGCGCCACCACGACCCGCACCCCCGGCTTCCCGCCGACATCGAGCAGCTCGGCAGTGGTCCGATAGCCGGCGCGCGGCAGCTTGGTGAGCCGGTCGGCGATCTGCGTCTTGAAGCGCTCGGCGAGTCGCGACTCATCCCACACCGTCACCCAGACGAGCGCCGCGCCGGTGGCACTCCGGAAGAGGCGCATCCGGTCACCGCCCCAGCCGAGCGCGATATCGGTCGGCACTTCGTTGATGCCCACCAAGGACGAGCGCAGCACCGCGATCTCGAATTCGCCGAAGGTGTCGTCGTGCATCACGCCGGCGGTGTCGTCGACGAAGCGCACCGTGAGCGGCATGTCCTTCCGCGCGTAGCGATCGGGGTGGAGAATCTGCTCCGTCGAGGTCGGCAAGTTGACCCCGAACGGCTGCTGATCGGCGTGGTTCTTCCGGAACCAGCGCATCCACTCGGAGCCCTGCAGATACGGAAAGGTCAGCCCCTCGCGCAGGATCAACGGCGCACTCGCGAAGACCTTCATCCCGGTCTGCTGCGTGCGCACCTGGGTCCGGAAGTTCTCCCAGAAGGCGTCGTCGGTCGCGACGTTCTGCGCGGGGAGGATCGCGATCAGGGATACGAGCGTCGCCTGCCCTTCGAGCACCGCCTGCGCCGCCGCAAGCCGATCGGCATCACTGGTGTCGGTCAGGATACTGTCGAGCGCGATGTACTGGTCCTGCAGTGCATGCACCAACTCGTGCGCGAGCACCAGCCTCAGCTCGGCCTTGTCGCCACCCGCCACGGCAAAGAGTTTGGTCGAATCGGGATCGTAGAAGCCGGCGACCTGCTCGCTGTAGAGGTCGATGAAGAGCTTCTTCACGTCGAGCGTGTCGGAAATCAGGCCGAGGAGGCGGTAGGTGGTGACGACGCCGTCGAGGCGCGCCGTGGGGATCTCCTTGGCCAGCTTGGCGAGGAGGTAGGCGCGGACCTGGTCGCGGCTCCGGACGGCGGTGACCGGGGTGCTCTTGAACGTGAGGCCGGTGGCCTTCGAGACCGCGGGCATCAACGAGTCCACCATCGCCGCCAGCTCCTTCTGGTCGAGCGACTGGGCGTCGGCCGCCGGTTCGCCGCGGCAGGCGCTGGCGACCAGGATCAGACCCGAGAGCAGGACGCGCGTTAGCATCACCAAATACCCCATCCGATAATGAGTCGCCGGAAGTGTAGCAGGCCCAGCTCCCCTAAAGCCCCAGCACGCTCACGCGGTACCAGGTGACCATCGCGTCGCCGACCACCCAGTAGGCCGCGCCGCCGATCGCGAGGAAGATCCCGAACGGCACGAGCTTCTCCTTCCCCATCAGCTTCATGGGGAGGAAGATCAGCGTGCCGATCAGCGCGCCGAGGAAGAGCGTCAGCAGCACCCCCTGCCAGCCCAGGAAGGCACCGAGCATCGCCATCATCTTGATGTCGCCGCCGCCCATCGCCTCCTGGCCGAAGATCTTCTGCCCAACGACCGCAATCAGGTAGAGCAGCACGTACCCGAAGACCGCGCCGATCAGCGCCGCTGGCCAGCCGAGTGCGCCGCCGAGGAAGGCGAAGCCGAGGCCGATCACCGTCCCGCCGATCGAGAACTCGTCGGGAATGATGTACTCGCGCGCATCGGTCATCGCGATGCCGAGCAGCAGCGTGCCAAACACCGCCGCGCGGGCGGCTTCGACGTCGAGGCCGTACCATGCCACCGCCAGCGCCCAGATGATGCCGGTCGCCAGCTCGATCAGCGGATACATGATCGGAATCGGCAGTGCGCAATGCCGACACTTGGCGCGGAGCATGAGCCACGACACCACCGGGATGTTGTCGTACCAGGTGATCTGGTAGCCGCAGCGCGGGCAGCGCGACCTCGGCGCCACCACCGAAAGTTCCGCCGGCCAGCGCGTGATGCAGACATTCAGGAAGGAGCCGAGCAGCAGGCCGAACGCCCCCGCGAAGGCCACCAGCGGCCACCACGGATCGCCACCGGGAGGAATGAGGCTCACCGCGTCACCTGATAGAGGAGGATGCCGGCCGCAATGGCCACGTTCAAGGACTCGGCCTCGGGCGCGATCGGAATCGCGACACACCGCTCCGCGCGTGCCACCAGCTCGGGGCGGAGCCCCGCGCCCTCGTTGCCGAGCAGCAGCGCGATCGACACCTCGGGCGCGCCGCCGAGCGGTTCGCCGTCCATCGTGGTGGCCCACGGCGTCACGTGGTGCTGCTTGAGCCACGCGAAGGTGGCGACGTCGTCGGCGTGGAGATGCGGCACCAGGAAGAGCGCCCCCATCGCGGCGCGCACCACCTTCGGGTTGGTCAGGTCGACGGTGCCGGGCAGCGCCACGATCCCCGACGCGCCAAAGGCCAGTGCCGTCCGGGCAATGGTGCCGACGTTGCCCGGGTCCTGCACGCCATCGAGAATGACGACTGGCTTCTTCGGCGCGACCACCATCGCATCGAGGGTCCAGCTCCGCGGTTCGTACACCGCGACGATCCCCTGCGGTTGCTCCGTGGCGGCGACGTCGTCGAGCTGTTCGTCACTCAGCTGCTCGACCACCACGCCCGCCGTCTGCAGCGCCTGGAGCAGCGCCGCGCCGCGTGGCGTCGCCTCGAGCGTCGGCCCGACCACCGCGCCCTTGCACGTGACCCCCGCGGCGAGCATTTCTTCCACCAGGCGCACCCCTTCCGCCAGCGCCAATCCTCGGCGCTCGCGGGCCTTGCGGCGGTGCAGGTCGCGGATCGTGCTCAGCAGGGCCATGGGCTCGGAGGTCGGGTGATGAACAGTTCGCGGCGGATCGCGTTGACGATAGCCGGGTCGGACTCGGGGGGCGGCGCCGGCATCCAGGCCGACCTGAAGACGTTCGCCGCCTGGGAGGTCTACGGCACCTCGGTGATCGTCGCGGTCACCGCGCAAAATACCCTCGGCGTGACCGCCGTCCATCCGGTCCCCGGCGAAGTGATCGCCGCGCAGCTGATGGCCGTCGCCGACGACCTCCCCCCCGACGCCTGCAAGAGCGGGATGCTCGCCACCCGCGAACTGGTCGAACTGGTGGCCACCTCGATCGGCGCGCGCGGCTGGCACCACTACATCTGCGACCCGGTGATGGTGGCGACCTCGGGCGACCGGCTCCTCGACTTCGATGCCGTCTCGGCCGTGCGCGACCGCCTCCTCCCGCTCGCCGCCTGCGTCACGCCCAACCTCGACGAAGCCGAAATCCTCACCGGCCGCGCCGTCCGCACCCCCGACGCGATGGCCGATGCCGGCAAGGCGCTCCTCGACCTCGGCGCCCGCGCCGCACTCGTGAAGGGCGGTCACCTCGAGAGCGACATCCTCGTCGACGTCCTGGTCACGGCAAGCGGCGTCGAGCGCTATACCCGCCCCCGCCAGCACACCCGCGCCACCCACGGCACCGGCTGCACCCTCTCGGCCGCCATTACCGCCTCACTCGCCCTCGGCAACGACCTCGAGCACGCCGTCCCCACCGCCCTCACCTACCTGCAGGCCGCCATTCACGCGGCGCCGGGGCTGGGTGGGGGGAATGGGCCGGTGTGGCATGGAGCAAAGAGATGATGGATGATGGATGATGGATGATGGATGGGCTCCGCCCGATTGGGAGATCCGGCCGATTGGGCCACAATCATCCATCATCCATCATCCATCATCCATCATCCATCATCCCGCTTCACTACCCCTGCCACAATCTTCGCCAGCGTCTCCCCCGCCTTCCCCGCCACGTCCATCACCTCGCTGTGGTCCAGCACGCCGGCGAAGGTGCCGGCGGCGGGGTTGGTGATCAGCGAGATCCCGAGGCAGCGCATCCCGCGCGCGCGCGCGGCGATCACCTCGACCACGGTGCTCATCCCGACCGCGTCGGCGCCGAGGCGCTCGAGCATGCGGACTTCGGCGGGGGTCTCGTAGGTCGGGCCGAGGAGCCCCGCATACACGCCCTCTTCCATCGTGACGCCGAGGCCGGCCGCCACCTGCTTGGTGCGCGCCCGAAGCGCAGCATCGTAGGCGACGGTCATGTCGGGGAAGCGGGTCTCGCCATGAAAGACGTCGCCTTCGAGGGGATTGCGGCCGGTGAGATTTAGGTGGTCGCTGATCAGCATCAGCGTGCCGGGGTGGAAGGACCGGCGAATTCCGCCCGCGGCATTGGTGACGATCAAGATTTCCACCCCGAGCGCGCCAAAGACGCGCACCGGAAATGCGGCCGCGGCTGCACTGTGCCCCTCATACATGTGGAAGCGGCCGCTCTGCAGGATCACCTCCGTCCCACCGAGTCGCCCGGCGACCAGTTCGCCGCTGTGGCCCACGACCGACGTCGGGTGAAATCCCGGCAGCGGTCCGTAGGGCATCCGAACCGGTTGCTCGACATGATCGGCGAGGCCGCCGAGGCCTGACCCGAGTACGATCGCGATCTTGGGGAGCCGGCCACCCAGCGTGGTCTGGATCGTCTGCGCCGCGATGGCGACCATGTCCTCTTGTTGCTTGATCGTCATGCGAGCATCCCCGCGAGTGAGGCCGAGATGAAGGCGGCGAGGTTGCCGGCGATCATCGCCTTGAGGCCGAACTTGGCGATCTCGCCGCGGCGTTCCGGCGCGAGGCCACCGATGCCGCCGATCTGGATCGCGATCGAGGAGAAGTTGGCGAAGCCGAGCAGCGCGTACGTGCAGATGACGGCGGAGCGCGGCGAGAGCGGCATCCCGCTGCCGAGGTCACCCGCGAATTGTGCGTACGCGACGAACTCGTTGAGCGACGTCTTGAGGCCGATGAGCCCACCGACGTAGGCCGTGTCGGCCCAGGGGACGCCCATCACGAACGCCAACGGGCGCAGCAGCGTGCCGAGGATCAACTGCAGCGAGAGGTTCTCGACGCCGACCAGCCCACCGACCCAGCCGAGGCCGGCGTTGAGCATCGCCATCAGCGCGACGAACGCCATCAGCATCGCGGCGACGTTGATCGCCAGCTGGACGCCCTGCGCCGCGCCGTTCGCCGCCGCCTCAATCACGCTCGACTCCGCGGACGTGGACTTCTTGCGGAAGGTGAAGCGGCGCGGCGTCTCGAGTTGGGGCGCTTCGGCCCTGGTCTCCGCGATGTCGAGGTCGAGCGACCCCGCCGTCACCGGCACTTCCGTCTCCGGCTTGAGGATCTTGGCCAGGTAGAGTCCGGCCGGGGCATTCATCACGCTCGCCGCGAGCAGGTGCGAGGCGATCCCCGGCAGCATCCCCGAGAGCATCCCCACGTACGCGGCGAGGACGCCACCGGCGACCGTCGCGAAGCCGCCGACCATCACCGTGACCAGCTCCGATTGCGTCATCTTCGCGACGAACGGCTTGATGAGCAGCGGCGCCTCGGTCTGGCCGAGGAAGATGTTGCCCGAAGCAGAGAGCGTCTCGGCGCCCGACGTGCCGAGCGTCTTCTGCATTCCCCAGGCGAGCCCCTTCACGATGTACTGCATCACACCGAGGTAGTAGAGCACCGACATCAGCGCGGAGAAGAAGATGATGGTTGGCAGTACCGAGAAGGCGAAGAACGCCCCGGTGTTCGCCATCATCCCCCCGGTGGTGTCGAGCGCGCCCGTCGCGCCCGGGATGCCGACCGGGACGTTGCTCTGCACCAGGTTGCCGAAGACGAAGCGCGCCCCCTGTTCCTGGAAGCCGAGCAGCGAGGTGATCCAGCCGCCGACGGTCTGGAAGAAGGCCCGGCCGACATCGGTCTTGAGCACCACGAGGCCGAAGCCGACCTGCAGCGCGACGCCGCTGCCGACGAGGCGCCAGTTGATGCGCTTCCGGTCATAGCTCATGAGCACCGCGAGCCCGATCATCGTCACCATCCCGACGATGCCCATCAGGCGGTCGGTGAACGGAATGTCGAGGCCGTTCTTGAGCGCCCCGAACCGTTCGGCGGCGGTCTGCGTCTGCATGGCGAGATGAAGGAGGGTCACGAGGGGCTCGCGAGGGCGGCCAGGGCGTGTTCGCGGAGGGCGAGTCGCTCGGGCCAGGGGAGGAAGGCATGCTCGAAGGCGGTGAGGGCCATCGTCTCGAGCTCGGAGGGGGTGAAGCCGAGTGCCTGCTGCGCCAGAAGATACTCGTCGGTCAGGACCACGCCGCTCATCAGCCACGAATCGGTGCAGAGCGTGACCGGGATGCCCGCATCGAAATACTGGCGCACCGGATGCTCGGCAGCGGTCGCCACCACGCGGGTCTGCAGGTTCGAGGTGATGTTCACCTCGATGCAGATGCGGCGATCGCGCACATACTCAAGCAGCGCCGGGTTCTCGTACAGCCGCGTCCCGTGGCCGAGGCGCACCGCGCGGCAGCTGTGGATCGCCTCGAAGATGCTCTCCCAACCAGCCGCCTCGCCGGCGTGCACCGTGATCCCGAGGCCGCCACGCGCGGCGAGGTCGAACGCCTCGCGATGCAGCTCGGGCGGCCGCCCGGCCTCGCCACCGGCCAGGTCGAAGCCGACCACGCCGTGACTCCGCATCCGCACCGAGTGCTCGGCGATCACCAGCGAGAGTTCGGGGTCGTAGTGCCTGAGCGAGCAGTTGATGATCCGCGCCGGCACCCCGAAGTCGGTGAAGCCGCGCTGCAAACCGCGCCACTCCGCCTCGATGACCTCGTCGAGGGACAGCCCCTCGCGGGTGCTCAGCTGCGGACAGTAGCGGATCTCGAGGTAGCGGAGCCCGTCAGCCGCGGCGTCCTCGACCATCTCGTACGCCACGCGCTCGATCGCCTCGGGTTGCTGCAACAGCGCGATGGTGACGTCGAAGCGCGCGAGGTAGTCCTCGAGGTTGCGAGCATCGTCCACCAGCATCCACCGGCGCAGCGACTCGGCGTCGGTGGCCGGCAGCGCGGTGCCGTAGGTTGCGGCCAGCTCGAGCATCGTGGCAGGGCGGAGGGAGCCGTCGAGGTGGACATGGAGTTCGGCCTTCGGCATCCGCCGGAGTGCCTCACGCATCCGTCGACTCCTCGGTGCGGGCCGTGCGCTGCACTCGGTAGATGGCACCCGCCGTCACCGGCGCATCGGCATCAACAGGGAGCCCGCGGGCGTCGGTGGCGATTGAGCCCCCCAGCAAGAGGGCCAGGAGGTCGGGGTCGTGGTCGCCCAGGGACTGGGCGAGGGAACGGCCAGAGGTCACGCGGAGCGGGCGGCCGTTGACGAAGATTGGGATGAGATTTGGAGTCACGTCGGTAAATATCCGGTCACAAGTCCCCTTCCTGCAACGCCGCAGCGCTTGCCCCCCCGCCGTCGGGAGAGTTCGTTTACGCCCAGAATGGCGTGGGAGCCCTCCCCGGGGGCCACCCGACCCGCCAGTCGACCGGCCTGGAGCCCTGATGACGCATCGCATTCTGGTGGTGGACGACGAACCCGACATTACCGCGCTGGTGGCCTATCATCTGGCCAAGGCAGGATTCCGGGTCTCGACGGCGACCAACGGCCCCGATGCCCTCAAGGCCGCCAAGGAGGAGCGCCCCGACGTGGTGGTGCTCGACCTGATGCTCCCGGGCCTCTCGGGCTACGACGTCCTGGCCGAGCTCCGGAAGCGCGAAGAGACCCGTGACGTCGGCGTGATCCTGCTGACCGCCCGCCGCGACGAGCCTGACCGGATCCGCGGCCTCTCCCTCGGCGCCGACGACTACCTCACCAAGCCATTCTCGCCGGCCGAGCTTGCCCTGCGCGTCCAGGCGCTGCTCCGCCGCCTCGCCGCGCCGGCGGTCGCCAAGGGGTCGACGCTGGTGGCCGAGGGGCTCGTGGTCGATCGGGCCGCGCACAAGGTGCTGCTGGAGAACGAGGAGCTGAACCTCACCGCCACCGAATACAAGCTGCTCGTCATGTTGCTGGAGCGGCGCGGGCGGGTGCAGTCCCGGCCGCAGTTGCTCGAGACCGTCTGGGATGCGCAGCCCGACATCCAGACCCGCACCGTCGACATGCATGTGCAGCGGCTCCGCTCCAAGCTCGGCGCGGTCGGCGACATGATCGAGACGGTCCGCGGCTTCGGCTATCGCTTCAAGTCCCCCGAGCGGGGAAGCCGCCCAGCGTGAGCCTGACGAGCCGTCTCGTGTGGGGCACGATCACGGTGGTGGCCTTCACGCTCCTGCTGATGCTGTGGGGCGCGGAACGATGGTCGATGACCGCGGCCGCGCTTTTCGCGTTGGTGGTGGCGCTCGGGCTCGCGACGCTGACCGGGCGCGCGGTCGCGCAGCCACTCGTGGCGCTCTCCAAGGCCGCGCGTGACATCGCCTCCGGCCTCCTCCCCGCCTTCCCACGCTCGGGCATTCCCGAAGTCGATGCGCTGGTCCAGGCGCTGCGGCAGATGAACCGGCAGCTCGCCGATCGTTTCGAGGATGTGCAGCGTGAGAAGGCGGAGGCGGCGGCGATCGTCAACGCGATGGTCGAGGGTGTCATTGCCACCGACCCGCGTGGGCGCATCGTCACGGCCAATCCGGCCGCACGGCGCCTGCTCGGCTACTCGCACGAGGCCGACCTCCCGGACCTGCGCACCCTCTTTCGCGTCAAGGCGGCGCGCGCCGCCGTCGATGCAGTGCTCGAGGGCGAGGTGGTGCAAGACCGCGAAGTGGAATTCGACGGCGTGACGCTGACCCTCAACGCGCGCGCCCTGCCGACCGGCGGCGCGGTCCTGGTGCTGCACGACCTGACGGAGGTCCGCCGGCTCGAGGCGGTCCGTCGTGACTTCGTCGCGAACGTCTCGCACGAGCTCAAGACGCCACTCACCTCGATCTCCGGTTACGCCGAGACGCTCGCCGATGGTGACGTCGACCCGGCGACCACCAAGCGATTCCTCGCGACGATCGTCAGCAACGCGGCACGGATGCAGCGGCTGGTCGACGACCTCCTCGATCTGTCGCGGATCGAGGCGGGGCGCTGGGTCCCCGAGCCGGTGGCGGTGCCCCTCGAGAGCGCGGCGAACGAATGCTGGGCGATGTTCGCCGACCGCGCGGCGGCGCGGCGGGTGACCTTCACCCGGGCCTTCGCGCCCGACGCGACCACCATCACGGCCGACCCCCACGCGATCCGCCAACTGTTGCAGAACCTGGTCGACAACGCCCTCCGCTACGTGCCGGAAGGCGGCACCATCACCTGCCGGAGCGAGCGCGCCGACGGTGGCATCGTGCTGAGCGTCGAGGACAACGGCAGCGGCATCAGCAGCGACCACCTGCCCCGGATCTTCGAACGCTTCTACCGCGTCGACCCCTCCCGCTCCCGCGACGAAGGCGGCACCGGCCTCGGCCTCGCGATCATCAAGCACATGGTCGAGGCACACGGCGGTCGGGTCTGGGCGGAGAGTGCGCTGGGCGAGGGGACGGCGGTGCGGAGTTGGTGGCCCGAGGGAACGGCGTCGTAAGTCGTTGGTCGTTGGTCGTTGGTCGTTAGTCGTTAGTCGTTGGTCGTTAGGTCGCCCTGCCCGTCATCCCGAACGAAGTGAGGGACCTGCGTATACACCTTCACGCAGATCCCTCGCGTTGCTCGGGATGACAGAATTGCGAACTAACGACTAACGACCAACGACTAACGACTCCCCTCAGATCCCCAACTCCACCGCCCACCGCAGAATCCAGCTCTTCCGCGCCGCCCCCGCCGCATTCGCGGCGACGTTGTCGTGCAACAGCTCGCCAGTGCTCTTGATCCGGTGCCGCTTGAAGTAGCGCGTGAGGCCCACCGACAGCTGCTCCTGCCGCGCCGCGCCGACTTCATCGGCGATCTCCTCGTCCGGCGTCACCACGGCCCAGCGCAGTTGCGGGGACCAGCCGCTCGCGAGCGCGTAACTCGCCTGCAGCAGGCGCCCCGTGCCGGTGTAGACGTAGCGGTTGGCCGACCCTGCGTGCGTCGTGATCGGGTCCTCGGCGGTGCGCTTGGCGAATTCACCGTACAACGCGACGCCGCGGTGCTTGAAGAGCACGTCGGCCTCGAGGGTGCGCATCGTGCGCGCGGCATGCAGGGGAAGCCCCAACTGCCCGCCGACCTTCGTGGTGTGGTTGTTCTGCTGGGCCGAGACGGCCAGCGCGAGTCGCGGCGCCGGCTGGCGCGTCAGGTCGCCCTCGAAATCATCGCTGCCATCCGCGAACGCGCCGAGCGGCTGGACCTCGGCGCGAGCCGTCCACGCCACGCCGTCGTCGTTGCCGGCAGGGTTGCGGCCCTCGCCACCGCTGAGCGCGGTGCGCAGGTGGACCGGCGTGCCACCGAGCGTGTCGGCCCACCAGAGTTGCACCCCCACGTCGCGATCAAAGGTGAAGCGATTGTTGACGATCGACCGCTCCGGGAATTCCAGATCACTTGACGAGATCACCCGCTGCCGGTTGCCCGGGAGCTTGGTCTGCCCAACGATCCCCTGCAGGTGGGGCGTGAAGCGCCAGGTGACCGTGGCGTCGCGGAGCACGTTGGGAAAGCCGGTGTCGGCAAAGTCCTGGTCGCCGCGCGTGAAGGAGAGCTGGAGGTTGAAGCCGAGCCGGGGGTCGAGGAGCGTGCCGCCGAAGCGGAGCCGCGTCCGACGGACCTGAAAGAGCACCTGTTCCGGGTTGAATGGCTCGTCCTCGGAGGAGCTCACCGTCATCAGTTCCTGAATGCGGAAGCGCATGGTGACCCGGTTCACGCCATCGGGCGAGGCCCAGGTGACGCCCCGCCCGTCCACGACGACCCCCGGCGTGGTCTGGGCGGCGGCCGCGTGAGGGATCGAAAGGATGAACGACGCCAGCAAAACCAGGCGCAGGCGGGTTGGCATCGTGGTACGCTCCAAGGTGACGGCCGAGTTGTGACGGAATCGTGACGAAGATAGTGACGGCGCCCTCGGGAGGGCGCTAATTTTGGGGGATGCATCCTCGCCGCCTCCGGGGCCTCCTCGCCGCCCTTGCCCTCCTGCTCCCCGGCGGGGCTTCCGCCCAGCAGATCCTGACCGGGGCGGGAGCGACCTTCCCCTATCCGCTCTACTCCAACTGGTTCGCGACCTACCAGCAGCTCACAGGCGTGCGCATCAACTACCAGTCGATCGGATCGGGCGGCGGCATCCGGCAGTTCATCAAGGGGACGGTCGACTTCGGTGCATCGGACGCCAGCATGAAGGACGAGCAGATCGCCGCCGTGCAAGGCAACGTGGTGCAGATCCCGACGGTGATCGGCTCGGTCGTGCTGACGTACAACCTGAAGGGGCTCGGCGCGCGGCGCCTGCGGCTTGATGCCCCGACGATCGCCGACATCTACCTCGGACGGATCACGTCGTGGCAGGATCCGCGGCTCAAGGCGCTGAACCCCGGAATGGTCTTCCCCAAGCTCGACATCGTGGTGGTCGGCCGCTCGGACGGCTCCGGCACCACCTTCGTCTTCACCGACTACCTCGCGAAGGTTTCCCCCGAGTGGCTGCGCCGCGTCGGCCGCGGCACCGCGGTGCGCTGGCCGGCGGGCCTCGGCGGCAAGGGCAACGAGGGCGTCACCGCGCAGGTGAAGCTGCTGGAAGGGAGCATCGGCTACGTCGAGATGGGCTACGCGCTGGCGAACAAGCTCGCCTTCGCCGAAGTGCAGAATCAGGCGGGGGCGTGGGTGATCCCGACGCTGCAGTCGGCGCAGGCGGCCGCGGCGTCGCTCGACTGGACCGCGAGCACTGATTTCCGGGTGTCGATCACCAACGCCCCCGGGAAGGATGCCTATCCGATTTCCTCGTTCACCTGGCTGCTGATCTACCGCGACAGCAAGTCGCCGGCGACGGCGCGGCAGCTGCGCGACTTCCTACGCTGGATGCTGACACCGGCGGCGCAGGCGCAAGCGGCGCGGCTGCACTATGCGCCGTTGCCGAAGGTGGTAGTCGACCTGGTCGCCGCACGCCTCCCGACCCTGCGAGCCAACGGCCGGCCGATCCCGTGAGCAGCGCGCACTCGTCGACCGGGGTCTGGGGCGACCGCCTCTTCCGCGGCTTCGTCACCCTGGCCGCGTTGTCGGTGCCGATTCTCCTGGCCTTCCTCGTCTACGAGCTCTACGTCGGCGCGGCCCCTGCCATCGACCGCTTCGGCCTCGGCTTCCTCACCAGCGACATCTGGGACCCGGTCGCCGGGGAGTTCGGCGCCTGGCCGCTGATCGTCGGCACGCTGCTCTCCGCCTTCCTGGCGCTGCTGATCGCCGTGCCGCTCTCGCTCGGCGTGGCGATCTTCCTGGTCGAGTTCGCGCCGAAGGCGATCCGCGGACCGATCGGCTTCGTCATCGAACTGCTCGCGGCCATCCCGTCGGTGGTCTACGGCCTCTGGGGCATCTTCTTCCTGATTCCGCTGCTCCGGGCCACGCTCTTCCCCTTCCTCCGCTCGACGCTCGGCTTCCTGCCGTTCTTCCAGGGGCCGATCTACGGCCCCTCGATGCTGACCGCGGCGATGATCCTCGCGATCATGGTGATGCCCTACATCATGTCGGTCTCGCGGGAGGTGCTGCTCGCGGTGCCGGTGGCGCAGCGCGAGGCGGCGCTGGCGTTGGGGGCCACGCGCTGGGAAGCGGTGACGGGGGCGGTGCTGCCCTTCGCCCGCTCCGGCATCATCGGCGCGATCATCCTGGGGCTCGGCCGCGCACTCGGCGAGACGATGGCGGTCACCATGCTGATCGGCAACCGGCACGAGATTTCAATGTCGCTCTTTGCGCCCGGCTATACGATGGCGTCGGTGATCGCCAATGAATTCACCGAGGCGTCGACCGACCTGCACTTCGCCGCACTCACCTACGTGGCGCTGGTGCTCTTCGCCGTCACCGTGTTGGTGAACGCCGCGGCCCGGCTGCTCATCTGGCGCGTCTCGCGGAAGGCCGGAGGAACGACGGCATGAATCGGCAGACGCTTCGCTTTGCAGTGAGCAATGTCATGGTCGCCCTGACCGTGGCCGCCGTCGTGGTCGCCGTGCTGCCGTTGCTGCTGATTCTGGCGACGCTGATCGCCAAGGGCGCCGGCTCGCTCTCGCTGGCGTTCTTCACCAAGCCGCCCGGGCCGATCGGCTCCGTCGGGGGCGGCGTGCTGCACGGCCTGGTCGGGACGCTGATGATGGTGGGCGTCGCCTGCCTCGCGGGGCTGCCGATCGGCATCGGGGCCGGCATCCATTGCGCCGAGTACCCGCACAGCAAGCTCAGCACGGTGGCGCGCTTCGTGGCGGACGTGATGAACGGCACACCGTCGATCGTGGTCGGCGTCTTTGCGTGGACGTGGATCGTGGCGAAGCAGGGCCACTTCTCCGCCCTCGCCGGCAGCGCGGCGCTCGGCATGCTGATGATCCCGATGGTGATGCGCACCACCGAGGAGATGATCAAGCTGGTGCCCAATGCCCTGCGTGAGGCGGCACTGGCGCTCGGTTACCCGCGGTGGCGCACCTCGCTCACGATCGTGCTGCGCACCTGCCTCCCCGGCATCGTGACGGGCTCGCTGCTGGCCGTCGCGCGCATCGCCGGCGAGACGGCGCCGCTGCTCTTCACCGCGCTCGGCAATCAGTTCGTCTCCACGGACATGAGCCAGCCGATGGCGGCGCTGCCGCTGGTGGTCTTCTCCTACGCCACCGGCCCCTACGAGGAATGGCACGCGCTGGCGTGGGCCACGGCGCTGGTGCTGATCCTCGTGGTGCTGGTGCTCTCGCTGCTGGCCCGCTGGGCCACCCGTTCGCGGTTCGACACCCGTGGCTGACGCTACCCCGGCGCGCATCGCCACCGACAAGCTCACCGCGATGTACGGCAAGTTCACCGCCGTGCACGACATCTCGCTGCAGTTCGCCGCGAATCAGGTGCACGCGCTGATCGGCCCGTCGGGGTGCGGCAAGAGCACCTTCCTGCGCACGCTCAACCGGCTGCACGAGATCAGCGGTGGCGGCTGGATCGCCGGCAAGGTCCTCCTCGACGGCGTGAACATCTACAGCGACGACGTCGACGTGGTCGCGCTGCGCCGCCGGGTCGGCATGGTCTTCCAGAAGCCGACGCCGTTCCCGATGCTCTCGGTCCGCGACAACGTCGCCGCCGGCTTGCGCGTCGGCGCGCGGCACAGCAAGGCCGAGATGGACGAGATCGTCGAGAAGGCACTGCATCAGGCCGCCCTCTGGGACGAGGTGAAGGATCGGCTGCACGAGAGCGCCCTGGGCCTCTCCGGCGGGCAACAGCAGCGGCTCTGCATTGCCCGGACCATTGCCGCTCGGCCCGAGGTGATCCTCCTCGACGAGCCCACCAGCGCGCTCGATCCGCAGGCGACGCAGCACATCGAGGAGCTGCTCTTCGAGCTGAAGCAGGAGTTCACCATCGTGATCGTGACCCACAACCTGCAGCAGGCGGCGCGCGCGTCGGACACGACCTCCTTCTTCTTCATGGGCCGCCTGATCGAGAGCGGGGCGACCAAGCAGATGTTCACGGCGCCGAACCACGACCAGACCGAGGCCTACATCACCGGGCGGTTCGGATGACCGACGCCCCGGCCGTGGCCATCGCCGTGCGCGGCTTCTCGTTCTGGTATGGAGCCACCCAGGCGCTCGCCGACCTCGACTTCACGGTCGGTCAGCGTCAGGTGACCGCGGTGATCGGCCCGTCGGGGTGCGGCAAGAGCACCTTCCTCCGCGCCGTGAACCGGATGCACGATCTCGTCCCCGGCGCCCGGCGGGTGGGAGCCATCGAGCTTGATGGCCAGGACATCTACGCCACGGGGACCGACGTCGTCGCCCTGCGGCGCCGGGTCGGGATGGTGTTCCAGAAGCCGAATCCCTTCCCGAAGAGCATCTTTGACAACGTCGCCTACGGGGCCCGGCTGAACGGCCTCGTCCCTGCGGGGGAGATGCCCGACCTGGTGGAGCGTTCGTTGCGCCAGGCCGCGCTCTGGGAGGAGGTCAAGGATCGGCTCGATCGCAGTGCCCTGACGCTCTCCGGCGGCCAGCAGCAGCGGCTCTGCATCGCCCGGGCCCTCGGCAACGCCCCCGAGGTGCTGCTGATGGACGAGCCCTGCTCCGCCCTCGACCCGATCGCCACCCAGAAGGTCGAGGAGCTGATCGTCGGACTGAAGCGGGACTACACGATCGTGATCGTCACGCATAACATGCAGCAGGCCGCACGCATCTCGGACTTCACCGGGTTCTTCGATCGGGGGCGGCTGGTGGAGCTGGGCGACAGCCGGCAGATCTTCACCAACCCCCGTCACGAACGGACGGAAGCCTACATCACCGGGAGGTTCGGATGAGCGTCGAGACCCACCGCCACTTTCACGAAGAGCTGAGCCACGTGAAGGTGCGCCTGCTCACCATGTCGGGCGAGGCCGAAGCGGCGCTCGGCCTGGCGGTCGAGGCGCTGCTCGAGCGCGATGCCGGCAAGGCCGAGCGCGTCATCCACGGCGACCGCACCATCGATGCCATGGAAGTCGAGATCGAGGAGCAGTGCATCAACCTCCTCGCCCTGCAGCAGCCGATGGCCCGCGATCTCCGCATGCTGACCTCCGCCCTCAAGATCGCCAACGACCTCGAGCGCGTCGGCGATCACGCCGTGAACATCGCCCAGTCCGCTGAACGCCTTGCCAAGAGCCGCCCGATCACGCCGGAGCCGGAGATCATCGAGATGGCGCGGTTGGCGCGCGGGATGCTTTCCGACGCCCTCGAGGCCTTCATCCGCGGCGACGCCTCGGCCGGGCGAGAGGTCTGTCGCCGCGACGACAAGGTCGATGCGTTGCACGGCTCGGTCTTCCGGATCCTGCTGACCCACATGATGGAGGATCCGCACATGATCGGCGCGGGGATGGAGCTCTTCCTCGTCAGCCGGAACCTCGAACGGGTGGCCGACCTCGCCACGAACATCGGCGAGGACGTGGTCTTTCTCGTCGAAGGGAAGTCGATCAAGCACCACGCCGAGGATCGCGGCGACGCGCCCACGTGAGCGGTCCCATCGCAGGACGTGAGCGGCTCGGCGCCATCGACGTCGGCTCCAATTCGATCCGCCTGCTGGTCGCGGAGCACGACCCGTCCAGCGGCATTGAAGTCATCGACGAGGAAAAGGCGATGCCGCGGCTGGCGCGCGGCGTCGGGACGACGGGCGCCCTCGACCCCGATGCGATGGAGCAGGCATTCGAGGCGCTACGCCGGATGAAGGGTGTCGCCGAACGGCGTGGGGTGACCCGACTGGCCGCGGTCGCCACCTCCGCCATGCGCGACGCCAGCAACGGCCCCGCCTTCGCCGCCCGGATCCGAAGGGAACTCGACATCCCGCTGGAGATCATCGACGAGGATCGGGAGGCCCGCCTCTCGTGGCGCTCGGTGGCCCACCACTTCACCCTCACCGATACCCGCACGCTGGTGGCCGACATCGGTGGCGGCTCGCTGGAGCTCATCGGCGCCGTGGATGGCCTCGTCGAGGTGACCACGTCGCTCCCCCTCGGCGCCGTCCGGCTCACCGAGTCGCACCTGCCTGGCAAGCGCGACCCGCAGAAGGAAGTCGCCGCGCTGCGCCGGCATGTGCGCCAGGTGCTCCGGAAGGCGCTCCCGTGGCGCGACTGGATCCAGGCCACCCTCATCGGCTCCGGTGGCTCCTTCACCAACATGGCGCGGATGGCGATTGCCCGCCGAGGGCACTCGACCGAGACGGTGCACGGCACCACGGTGCATACCGGCGAAGTCGAGGCGCTGCTCGAGTGGCTCTGCACCAAGACGCCGGCCGAGCGCGCCGAGGTCACCGGCCTCAATCCGAATCGCGCCGACATCATCCTCGCCGGCCTCGCCGTCACCGCCGAGTTGCTGGCGCTGATCGACGGGCGCAAGGTGACCGTCTCGGCGTTCGGGCTCCGCGAGGGGCTGCTGCTCGAGATGGTCGGACACGAAGGGCCGGCACGCCCGGCCGATCCGCTCCGGCTGATCCGCGAGTTCATGGACCGCTGCCGCACCGACCGTCGGCATGTCGAGCAGGTGCGGCTGATCGCGCTCTCGTTGCACGACCAGCTGGCGCCCGCGCTGGGCTCGACCCCCGAGGAGCGCTGGCTGCTGGAAGCGGCGGCGCTGCTGCATGACGTCGGCCAGCTGGTCTCCTACGCGCGCCATCATCGCCACAGCTACCAGCTCATCACCCACGCCGAACGGATCGGCCTCGGCGCACGCGACCGCAAGCTGGTCGCCCTGGCCTCACGCTATCACCGGAAGTCGGGGCCGAAGCGGAAGCACGAGGAATTCAGCGCGCTGCCGCCGGAAGATCAGGCGATCGTGCGCCGCATCAGCGGACTGCTGCGCGTCGCGGATGGCCTCGATCGTGGACACACCGCGGCCGTCGATCGCGTCACCGCCACGGTGCTCGGCGACCGCTGTGTCATCCGCGCCTTCCCGCGTGTCGAGGGCACGGACATTTCACTGGAAGTCTGGGGCGCCTCACGCAAATCTGACGTGCTGGAAAAGGCACTGGGCCTCGAGGTGGTGCTGGCGGCAGGGTTGTGGGGCGTCAGGGGGGGCGAGGGTCCTGAGGGAGACGCAGTCGAGGACTCCGGACATACGACTTACGACTTACGACCTACGACTTACGACTCACGACCATCAATCGCCTCCCGCACCCCACTCGTCAGTTCCGCAATCGTCCACGGCTTCGGGAGAATTCGATCCGGACCGTGCGCGACGCTCGTCCCGTCGGCAGGGGTCATCGTTCGGCCGCTCGTCAGGATCATCGGCATCGTGGCGCCCGCAGCGCGCAACGCGGCAATCATCGCCATGCCATCCATCCCCGGCATCACCAGGTCGGTCAGCACGAGCGCGATCGACTCGCGCTCCCGTTGATAGTGCACGAAGGCCTCGGTTGCATCCGCCGCTTCGAGCACGACATAGCCGACACGGCGCAGCACGCGGGACGCGGTGCGACGCAGCTCCGGTTGGTCCTCGACCAGGAGAATGGTCTCGCCACCCCCGCTGAGGGGTCGTGACGGGACGTCACCAGGCGCGCGTGCGATGGCCGGCACGCCCGTCGATGCCGGAAAGACCAACCCGAAGGTGCTGCCGTGGCCCGGGCGCGTGCGCAGGGTCACGAAGCCGCCCTGCTGTCGGACCAGCCCCAGCACCATCGACAGGCCGAGGCCGGTCCCGAGGCCAACGGGCTTGGTGGTGTGGAATGGTTCGAAGAGCCGCTCACGGACCGCATCGGTAATTCCGCACCCGCGATCCGCCACCTCGAGGATGACGAAGGGCCCCGGGAGGTCTGCCTCGTCGGCCCCGTAGCGGATCAGCGGCGGTGCGCCGGCCGGGGCGTCGTCCAGATCGGTGACCGGGCCGCGCAAACGGAGCACGATCAACCCGCCCTCAGGCGCAGCGTCGCGGGCATTGGTCACCAGGTTGAGGATCACCTGCTCGATCGCATCCTGGTCGACGACCACCACGCTCGCCGTCCCTTCCTGCTGCACCTGAAGATCGTATCGCGAGGAGAGGAGTCGTTGGAGCATCGGTGCATAGCGGGCCAGCATCGCGGCCAGGTCGGTGGGGACCGGGGCGAGGTCGCGCTGCCGGGCGATCCCCAGGAGCGTGCGCACCACCTTGATGGCATGGTCCGATGCCAGCAGCAGGTCGTTCATCCTGGCGGGCCGATCCGGGGCAGGGTGCCCGCACCAGTCCCCGTTCGCCTGATCACGACAGCACATCTTGAAATCGTGGGCCACGCCGCTGGTAGCTCGCCGATGGCCTGCAGCTTCTGGGAGTGGCGCAGCGCTCGGCCGGCGCAGCTCCTCCTGCAACCGTCGCTCGGAACGCAGGGCCGCCGCGACCAGTGCATAGACCAGCACCCCAGTCACCGCGACGAACGCCCAGCCCTTGAGATTCTGCAGCCGGGTCAACGCAGTCGGATCGCTGGAGACTGCCGCGACGGCCTGGTCGGAAAAGAGAATCCAGAGACTGCCGGCTACGACCTAGATGCCGGCAATGACGAATGCGCGCCACGCCGGCGAGAGTCCCGCTGGCACGCCAGGATCACGCGCCGTACGGCACCCAGATGTTCTTGACCTGCGTCGCCTGGCGCAGGAACTCCGTCCCTTCCGCCATCGCCGCATCTTCCCAGTCGCGCAGCCACGACTCCGTCCACGTCCGCTTCAGGTTGCCGGTCGACAGTCGCTCGACCTCCGCCGCCTCCGCCTGCGTGCCGAAGCACCAGCACGCGTCGACGTCATCATGGCTCGCCAACGGCGCCAGCAGTTCCGCGATCGTGCCGGTGACAAGGTTGATCACGCCGCCCGGTACGTCCGAGGTATCGAGCACCTGGTAGAGGTCGGTCGCCAGCAGCGGCGAGGTGGTCGACGGAATCGCCACCACCGCATTGCCCATCGCGATCGCGGGGAGGACCGTCGAGAGCAAGCCGAGCAACGGCGCTTCGTCCGGGCACCGAATGCCCATGACGCCGAGTGCCTCGGGCATCGCCAGGGTGACATTGCGGAGGGGCGTATGGTGCACCGCCCCGTCGTACTTGTCGGCCCACGCGGCCCAGGTGAAGCAGCGCCGCACCGCGGCCTCTGCTTCCCGGGCGCCATCCTGCCCGGTCAGCGCGGTAAGCCGGGCAGCGAATTCGGACTGCCGCGCCGCGAGGTTTTCGCCGAGGAAGTAGAGCACCTGCGCCCGCGTGTGGGCCGTTGCGGAGGCCCACTTGCCCTGCGCGGCGTGCGCCGCCTCGACGGCGTTGCGGATGTCCTTCCGGTTGCCGCGGCCGACCTCGCCGACGCGGTGGCCATCGGCCCCGAACACCGGCAGCACATACCCCGAGTCCGGCCGCGCCTGCTTCCCGCCGATGTACAGCTTCGGCGTCCGGTCGATCGGCGGCATCCCATCGGCCCCGACCGCCGCCGCATCCCCACTCGCTTCTCGCTTCTCGCTTCTCGCTTCTCGTCCAACTCGCTCACCATGCACCGGCGCCAGATATTCGTACATCCCTTCCCTGCCACCCTCCCGGCCGTACCCGCTTTCTCGGTAGCCACCGAAGCCGGCCGAGGCGTCGAAGAGGTTGGTGCAGTTGACCCAGACGGTGCCGGCCTTCAGGCGCGGCGCCACGTCGAGCGCCAGATTCAGGTTGTCGCTCCAGACCGACGCAGCGAGTCCGTAGCGGCTGTTGTTGGCGATCTCGACCGCCTCGTCGTGGGTGCGGAAGGTCAGCAGCACCACCACCGGACCGAAGATCTCCTCCTGCGCGATCGTCGCCGCAGGCTGCACATTGGTGAACAGCGTCGGCGGATAGAAGAGCCCTTCGGTGGGCACCTGCCACGACGGCTGCCAGCAGCGCGCCCCCTCCGCGATTCCCTGCTCCACCATCGCGCCGATCCGTTCGAGCTGTACCGGCGCCACGATCGCGCCGATGTCGACCGACTTGTCGAGCGGCGAGCCGACGCGCAACCGCTCCATCCGGGCGCGCAACTTCTCCGTCAGCCGCTCCGCGATCCCCTCGGCGACGAGAATGCGCGACCCGGCGCAACAGACCTGCCCCTGGTTGAACCAGATGGCGTCGACCACGCCTTCCACCACTGAGTCGAGATCCGCGTCCTCGAAGACGATGAACGGCGACTTCCCGCCGAGCTCCAGCGACAACTTCTTGCCGCTCCCCGCGGTGGCGGCGCGAATCGCGCGGCCGACCTCGGTCGAGCCGGTGAAGGCGACCTTGTCGACGTCGGGGTGGTTCACCAGCGCCGCACCGGTCCGGCCATCGCCGGTGATGATGTTCACGACGCCGGCCGGGAAAGCCGATCTCCTCGAGCATCGAGGCGAAGCAGAGTGCGGTCAGCGGCGTGAACTCCGCCGGCTTGAGCACCACGGTGTTTCCGGCGGCGAGGGCCGGCGCGATCTTCCACGACAGCATCAGCAGCGGGAAGTTCCACGGAATCACCTGCCCCACGACGCCGACGGCGCCCATCCCCGGGAACTCGCGGTCGAGCAGTTGCGCCCAGCCGGCATGGTGCAGGAAGTGCCGCGCGACGAGCGGGATGTCGATGTCGCGCGATTCGCGGATCGGCTTGCCGTTGTCGAGCGACTCGACCACGGAGAAGAGTCGGGCATGCCGCTGCACGCCGCGCGCGAGTGCGTAGAGCCAGCGCGCACGACCATGGCCGCCAAGGGCTTGCCACCCCGGCAACGCGTTGCGCGCCGCGGCCACGGCCGACGCCACCAGCGCGTCGTCGCCCTGACTCACCTGCGCCAACTCCCCACCCGTGGCCGGATTGGCGACCGCGAAGGTGTCGACCGGCGACGTCCACGCTCCGCCAACGAATTGCCCGAACCGGCGCCCATGCCGCTCCAGCCACTCGTTGGCCAGCGCCGCCGACTCCGGTGCCGGGCTCCACGCCATCGATTCAAACGCATCACGTACAGTCGTCATCGCAAGGACCCGAGGGTTCGGTGTACAGATGATCGATGATCGATCATCGATGATCGATCATCGTTAGGCGAGCGGATGCCGATGATTCGCCGAGTACCGTCCCGTCACGTGGTGCTCGAGCTGCCGTTCAATGTCGGTCAGCAGCGAGCTCGCCCCGAAGCGGAACAGGTCCGGGCGGAGCCAGCGATCGCCGAGCTCCTCCTTCATCATCGCCAGCCAATCCAGCGACTCCTTCGCCTTCCGGATGCCGCCCGCGGGCTTGAAGCCGACGATGTGGCCGGTGCGCTCGCGGTAGTCGCGGATCAGGCGCGCCATCACGATCCCGACCGGGAGCGTGGCATTCACCGGCTCCTTGCCGGTACTCGTCTTGATGAAGTCGGCGCCAGCCATCATCGCCACGGCGGACGCGCGGGCAACATCGCGCAACGTTCCCAGTTCACCGGTGGCGAGGATCGCCTTGAGGTGGGCATCGCCGCACGCCTCGCGGAAGGCGCGGACCTCGTCGTACAGGGCCTGCCAATTGCCCGTCAGCACGTGGGCGCGGGTGATCACGATGTCGATTTCGTGCGCGCCATCCGCCACCGAGGCCTCGATCTCCATCAGCCGCGTGCGGAACGGGGAGAGTCCCGCCGGGAAGCCGGTCGAGACCGCCGCGACTGGGATGCCGCTGCCGGCCAGTGCCTCGACGGCGGTGCGGACGAAGGCATGGTAGACACAGACGGCGGCGACCTGGATAGGGGTGTCGGCCATGCCGAGGGCGTCGAGGAGGTCGGCGCGCACCGGTCGACGCGCCTTGGCACAGAGCCGCCGGACGCGCCCGTCGGTGTCGTCACCTTGCAGCGTCGTGAGGTCCATCAAGGTGATGGCGCGCAGCAGCCACCCCGCCTGCCAGGCACTCTTCACCGAACGGCGCGTGGGAATCGTGGCGGCGCGGCGCTCGACCGCGCTGCGATTGACGCGCAGGTCGCGCACCCAATCGAGATCGAGCGGCACCCCGGGGTTCCTGGGGAAGGTGCCGGCCGGTGGCTCGACGCGCGGCACGTACTCCGGCGCGGTGCGCCCGCTCCGGGCGCGGTGATCGATGCTGGTCATCGTGTCGACTCCCCCCAGCTCCGGGCGGCGAGGAGTTCCTCGCGGCGGGCCCAGAGCTTCGGATCACGAAAGAGCGTGACCAGCACGGCGCCGGTCACGAAACCGCCAATGTGGGCCCAGACGGCGACGCCGCCCACCTGGTCGAACTGCGCGTTCACCACCTGCATCACGAACCAGAGCCCCAGCATCAGCCAGGCGGGGACCGTCAATCGGAAGAAGATGATCAGCAGCGGGACCACGGTGTGCACCCGCACCTGCGGGTAGAGCACGATGTACGCCCCCATCACGCCGGAGATCGCGCCGCTCGCCCCGACCATCGGCACCGCACTCCCCGGTCCGACCGCGACCTGCGCCAACGCCGCCGCGATTCCGGCGAGGAGGTAGAAGCCGAGGAAGCGACGGTGTCCCATGGCGTCCTCGACGTTGTTGCCGAAGATCCAGAGGAACCAGCAGTTGCCCAGCAGGTGCAGCCAGCCGCCGTGAAGGAACATCGACGTGACCACCGTCCGCCACGGTCGGCCTGGCTCGACCACACAGGAAATCCCATCGGCCACGGGGAAGGCGAACCCCACCGGCAGGCGCCCCAACAGATCCCCTGGCACCAGCCCCAGTTCGCACACCGAGGCGGCCAGCCGCTCCGGGGCACCGAGCCCTTGCACCACGACCCAGACGGCGAGATTGGCGGCGATCAGCGCCACCGTCACCACCGGGGTGAGGATCGAGGGGTTGTCGTCGCGGTAGGGGAACATGGTCCCGGGAATATACCGCCCGACCCCGCCCGCCTTACTGCGGCGGCGCGCCCCCGACATATTGAAGGCAATTCCACCCCAAAAACCCCGAGACTCCGTGGCCACCCCCCTGCGTGCCATCGATCCCGTCGCTGCCAGCACCCCCGCCGCCCCGGCACGGCCCGAGGACCGGACGATGCTGATCGACGCCCTCCGCGGCTTCGCGCTCTTCGGCGTCTGTCTCGGCAATATCCTCACCGGTTTTGCATGGTGGACGCCGACCGAGCACGCCCCCGTCACCTCGGCGCTGCAGCTCCCCAGCGACAACGCGGCGTATCTCCTGATCCATGCCTTTGTCGACGGCAAGTTCTACTCGATCTTCTCGCTCCTCTTCGGGCTCGGCTTCGCGCTGCAGTTGACGCGCCGGAGCGACGAGGCTGGCGCCCTCACGCTCTACCGCCGGCGCCTGCGGATCTTGATGGTGATCGGCCTCCTCCACTTGGCGCTCTTCTGGATCGGCGACATCCTCCTCTTCTATGCGTTGATGGGGATGGTGCTGCTGCGCTTGCGACAACTCCAGGACCGCCAGTTGTTGCGCTGGGTCGTCGTGCTGCTGCTGATGCCGGTGCTGTTCGCGCTGCCCAAGATGATCAGCCCGATGTTGACGCTCGGCCTGCCGTTCTTCCTCCCCGCGGAATTCGTCGCCAGAGCATTCGGCTTCGACCTCAACTCCCCCACGCTCATCACGGACATTTTCATTCATGGCGACTTGGCGACGGTGATGAAGGGGAACCTCGTCGGCGTCTGGTTTCGCTACGGCGACCTGCTCGACTCGGGACGGCCGTTCAAGGTGCTGGCGATGTTCCTGCTCGGGCTCCTGATCGGACGGCACCGTGCCTGGGAACAGCTTGACGCGCACGCCCCACTGCTTCGGCGAGTCCTGGCGTGGGGGCTCGCGATCGGCATCCCCGCATGCCTCGGCCAGGCCTGGGTCGCGAACCTTCCCGACGGCGAGAGTCTTGCCGGGTGGGGCGTCGTCGTTGACAGCAGCCTCTACGCGCTCGGCGTCGTCCCGCTGGCCATGGCATATGCCGCCGGCTTCGTCCTCCTCTGGCGCCACCCGGCCTGGCAGCGACGTCTTGCCCTCCTCGCCCCGACTGGGCGCATGGCGCTCACCAACTACCTGATGCAGACGCTGATCGGCATCACCCTCTTCTACGGGATCGGCTTCGGACTCGGGATGCGCCTCGGGGCCACCTGGTTCCCGCCGCTCGCCCTGCTGATCCTGATCGCGCAGACGCTGTGCAGCCAATGGTGGCTGGCCCGCTACCGCTTCGGCCCGATGGAGTGGCTCTGGCGCAGCATCACCTATCGGCAGCGACAGCCGATGCGAATCTGACCACGGGCGGCCCCTCCTCTTTCGCAACGTCCGCCCGGACGCGATCATTCCTGCTTCCCCAACCCACGGAGCCCCCGATGCTTCACCGTGCCTTCCCTGCCCTGCTGCTCCTCGCCGCCTGTAGCAAGCCCGCCGAAACACCGCCGGCCGAAGTGGCGGTGGCACCGCCGGTCGTGACCTATACCGCGAGCGACTTCGCCTTCGCCGGTCCGGACACCATCGCGCCGGGCGTGACGACGATTCGTATGGTGAACACCGGCAAGCAGGAGCATCATCGGATTCTCGGCCAGCTCGCCAGCGGCACCACGCTGGAAGCGGTCATGGCGGAGATGCAGGCGAATCCGAATGGCGAGCCGAAGGGTCTGATCTGGGTTGGCGGCGCGGGCGGCGCGCTCCCGGCCGACTCGTCCGGCGCCATCACCGAGCTTGCGCCGGGCAAGTACGTCGCCTTCTGCTTCATCCCGGACCCGACCGATGGGGGCAAGCCACACATCATGAAGGGGATGCTCAAGGAGATCGTCGTCGCCGGCACGCCGAATGGCGCCGTGCTGCCCACGGCCGATCTCGAGATCCACCTGAGCGACTTCGCCTTCTCGCCGACGACGCTCACCGCAGGCACCCACACCATCAAGGTGATCAACGACGGCAAGCAGACGCACGAAATTGCGCTGACCCGTCTCGACGATGGGGCAACGGCCGAGTCGTTCCTCGCGGCGCTTGCGCCGGGCGCCAAGGGCCCACCGCCGGGCAAGCCGGTCGGCGGTAACGGTGCGATCTCCGCCGGCGGATCGAACTACCTGACCATCACGCTGACCAAGGGCACCTACCTGCTGACCTGCTTCGTCCCGGATACGGCCGACGGCGTGCCGCACGTGATGAAGGGGATGGTGCAGACGGTCATCGTCAACTGATGACGATCGGGGATGATCGATTGTCGATGATCGATGATCGATCATCCCCGACACAACCCACCGATGTGCCCCTCGGCTGCCCACGACGAGGGTCCGCGCGGAGTCAGGCCGTTGCGCGGCGCATCCTCGGGATCTTCGGGTGGCGGATGGCAGGGAGCCTGCCTGACGCGCCGCGTTTCGTCCTGATCGTGGCTCCCCACACTTCCAACTGGGACTTTCCGCTCGGCATCCTGGCGATGTTTGCGGTCGGCCTGCAGCTCACCTGGCTCGGCAAGCACACCCTCTTCCGCTTCCCCGTCCGCGGCCTGTTGCGATGGCTCGGTGGCGAACCGGTGGATCGATCCGCCCCGCACGGCGTCGTCGGTGCGGCGATCGAACGATTCCGTGATCGGCCGCAATGGGTGCTCGCCATCTCCCCCGAGGGCACGAGGCGCCGCATCCCGCAGTGGAAGAGTGGCTACCACCGTGTGGCCCACGGTGCCGGCGTCCCGATCCTCCCGGTCGCGATCGACTACCGCCGCCGGGTGATCGAGATCGGCACCCTCTTTCAGCCAACCGACGACGCCAGCGCCGACACGGCCGCACTCCGCAGCCGCTTCACCGCGGAGATGGCGCGCTACCCGGCGCTCTTCGCCACCGAGCCCTGACCCACCCGCGGCCCTTACCGGACCGCCCACCGACCCGCATATTCAGCCGTTCCGCCTGCCCGCGCCGCCCCACCCCCCTTGGGAGTTCCAGATGGCCGAGGCCACCCCCCCGCCACGCAAGCCATTCGACGACGAACTCGACGTCGCGGGCGTGACCCATGTCGGCAAGGTGCGACCGACCAACGAGGACCACTTCCTCCTCGGCTCGTTGCACAAGCATCTCGACATCCTCTCCACGTCGTTGCCGCAGGCGCATCATTTCCCCGGGACCGACGAGCGACTTGCCTTCCTTGCGATGATCGCCGACGGAGTCGGCGGCCGGTCGGCCGGGGAGGAAGCCAGTCGCGTGACCCTCGAGTCCGTGACGCGCTACGTCTCGAAGAGCCTGCAGTGCTACTACTCCGCCGATGCGCACGCCGACGACTTTGTCGACCTGTTGCAGGACGCGGTGATGCGCAGCCATGAGGAGTTGCTGGCACGCGCCGCCGCCGATCGCGACCTGCAGGGGATGGCCACCACGCTGACGCTCTGGCTCGGTGTCTGGCCGTGGACCTTCCTGATCCAGGTCGGTGATTCGCGCTACTACCAGTATCGTCGCGGTGTCCTGACCCAGGTGACGCGCGACCAGACGATGGCGCAGGAGCTGGTGGACCAGGGCGTGATGACCCGCTCGGTCGCGTTTGCGTCGCGGTGGGCCAACGTGCTGTCGAGCGCCATCGGCGGCCAGCAAACCGCACCGGTCGTCACGCGCATCGCCTCGGATTGGGAGAACATCCACCTCCTCTGCAGCGATGGCCTCACCAAGCACGTCAGCGACGACCGCATCGCCGAGTGCCTGCGCACCATGACCTCCTCCAAGCAGGCGTGCGACACCCTGTTGCAGGAGGCCCTCGATGGCGGCGGTACCGACAACGTCACCATCATCGTCGGCCGGGCGGTGCCCCGCCCCTCCCTGGAGGCTGCATGAAAGTGCCGGCGTTCGCGCTCGTCCTCGCGGCCACCGTCGTCGTCGCATCGCCCCCGATGGCCGACGAGGTGCCGCGAGTGGTCGCCAACGACAATCGCGTCCCGGGCGGCAACCTGGTCCGCGACACGCTGCACATCGCGCTGGTGCTGCAGCGTGCCGAGTGGTATCCGGAGGCGGAGAACGGCCCGCACGTGACGGTCGAAGCGTTCGGAGAGGCGGGCAAGGCACCGAGGATCCCTGCGCCACTCATCCGGGTGCGCGAAGGGACCGTGATTCGGGCCACAGTGCGGAACGCGTTGCCCGATTCGACCGCTTCCCTGATCGGGCTCGGCACGCACCCCGTTGCGACGACCGACACCGTGAAGGTGAAGCCGGGTGACTCCACCGTGGTCACCTTCCTGGCTGGTGCGCCGGGGACCTATCTCTACCGCGCCGTGATCGGCAACGACCCCGACACGCGCGAGGCGGAGCATGAGACCGCGGGCGGCGCCCTGGTCGTGGACCCGGTCGGGGGCTCGCCCCCCGACCGGATCTTCGTGATGAACATCACCTTTCAGGAGATCGACAGCACGCGGGTGAAGGAGGCGCTGGCGATCAACGGCAAGTCGTGGCCCCACACCGAGCGACTGACAATGTCGGTGGGCGACTCACTGCGGTGGCGCGTGGTCAACGGCACGTCCCGCGGGCACCCGATGCACATGCACGGCTTCTATTTCCGGACGACGGCCATCGGCACCGGTCTGGCCAGTACGGCGATTCCGTCCGATCAGCAGGCGCTTGAAGTGACCGACTCCTACCGCAAGTGGAGCACCCGCGACGTCGTCTGGTCGCCGGACCGGGCGGGCAACTGGCTCTTCCATTGCCACATCACCTTTCACGTCGTTCCGGAGGCGCGCCTCGATTACGGTCCCACCGACGAACATCAGACGCACTCCACCGATCCGATGGCGCACATGGCGGGACTCGTGCTCGGGATGACCGTCGCCCCGAGTCGCGCGACGCCACCGGCCCCGACCCGCGTGCGCAAGCTGGCACTCTACGTCGATCAGGGCGGCCCGCGCGGTCGCGCCCCGTCGACCTTCAGCTACATCCTGAAGAACGGCCCCAAGGCACCGGCCGCGGACTCGATGCAGCGGATCGGCTCGACGCTCTTCCTGACCAGGGGAGAACGCTCCGACATCACGGTCCACAATCGCTCGAAGCAGGCGGGCGGCATCCACTGGCACGGGATCGAGCTGGAGAGCTGGTCCGACGGCGTGGTCGGATGGAGCAGCAAGGGCGCCGCGATGGCCCCGCCGATCGTGCCGGGTGGCACCTTCACCGCGCACTTGCTGACGCCGCGGGCTGGCACGTTCATGTACCACACCCACATGAACGATGTCGAGCAGGTCACCGGCGGCGCCGTCGGCGCGATCGTCGTCCTCGAGCCGGGGCAGCGTTTCGACCCGAGCCGCGACCACATCTTCCTCGCGCACTGGAACGGGGTCGACTACGACTCCAACGATCTGCCGAACCTGCTCATCAACGGCGACTCGCTTTCCGATACGCCCCGGACGCTGGCGCTCGGCGTGACCCACCGCATCCGGATCATCAACATCGGACCGGCGGGGATCGTCCAGTTCACGATGCGCCAGGACACCACCACCAGCAGTTGGCGCGCGCTCGCGAAGGACGGCGCCGACCTGCCGGTCGTGAGGCGCACGGCGCGGCCAGCGCTGGTGCGAGTCGATGCCGGCGAGACCTACGACTTCGAGTTCACCCCGACCGTCGCCGGCCGCTACAGCCTCGAAGCGGCATTCAAGCCGCCGGCGCGGTGGCGACAGCAGTTCATCGTGCGCTGAACGTGGCCGGTCTGTCGGGTCGGGGGTAGCTTTCGGAGATCTCCTCTCCTCCCCGATCCGAGGCCGCACCATGCTGCATCCCGTCACCCGAGCAGGCCTCGCCCTGCTTGCCATGCTCCCCGCCAGCCTCGTCGCCCAGACTGGTCCCTCCGCAGCGGCCGCGGTCAACCCGGCGCTCCTCGAGGGCCTCCGCTACCGATTGGTGGGCCCCTCGCGTGGCGGCCGCGTCACCGCCGTGACCGGCGTGGCGTCGGAACCGCGCACCTTCTACATGGGCGTGGCGAGCGGCGGCGTCTTCAAGACGACGGATGGCGGCGAGCGCTGGGTTCCGGTCACCGACGGCCAGGTGCCGGTCGGCTCCACCGGCGCGATCGAGGTCGCGCCGAGCGACCCGAAAGTCGTCTATGTCGGCACCGGCTCCGATGGGCTGCGCAGCAATGTCTCCACCGGTCGCGGCGTCTACCGCTCCGGCGACGCGGGGGCCACCTGGCAATTCGCCGGGCTGTATGACGTCGGGCAAATCGGTGGCGTGCGCGTCCACCCGCGCGACCCGAATACGCTCTGGGTTGCTGCCAATGGTGATGCCTTCAAGCCCTCGCCGAATCGCGGCATCTTCAAGAGCACCGACGGCGGGAAGAACTGGAAGCGCAGCCTCTTCCTCACTGATTCGAGCGGTGCGATGGACGTCGAGCTGCAGCCGGGGAATCCGGACGTGGTCTACGCCTGGCTCTCGCGCATCGAGCGGAAGCCGTGGACCATCATCTCCGGCGCGCGCGAAGGCGGCTTCTATCGCAGCACCGATGGCGGCACCACCTGGACCCACATCACCGCCGGATTGCCCAGCGACCTGATCGGCAAGGGGAACCTCGCCGTGACCGCCGCGAACCCGAAGCGCATCTATGCGCTGATCGAGGCCAAGCCGGGCGGCGGACTCTACCGCTCCGACGACGCCGGCCTCACCTGGTCGCCGATGAACGCCAATGCCGGCCTCGTGCAGCGCCCGTTCTACTACACCACCCTCGGCGCCGATCCGACCAATGCGGACATCGTCTACGCCGGCGCGGAGAGCTTCTACAAGTCGGTCGACGGCGGCAAGACGCTGACCACGATGCGCACGCCGCACGGCGACAACCACGACATCTGGATCAACCCGACCAGCGGGCAGACGATGATCCAGTCGAACGACGGCGGCGCCAACGTCTCGTTCGATGGCGGGCGCACCTGGTCGACGCAGCTCAACCAGCCGACCGCCGAGATCTACGGCGTCTGGATGGACAACGCCTTCCCGTACAACCTCTACGGTGCGCAGCAGGACAACAGCACGCTGCGGCTCTCGTCGCAGTCGGTCCCGGGCCCGCGCGAGGAACTCGGCAACATGCCGGGGTGCGAGACCGGCCCGATCATTCCGCATCCGGCCGACCCGAACATCGTCTACGGCTCGTGCAAGGGGCAGTACGCCGTGATGGACCTGCGCACGGGGCAGTCGAAGAACTACTGGATCGGCGGGCAGTCGCTCTACGGCAACCCCGCGTCAGACCTGATCTGGCGGATGCAGCGCGTCTCGCCGATGGCGCTGTCGCCACACGATCCGTCGGTGCTCTACTACGGCTCGCAGTATCTGCACCGCACCCGCGACCTCGGCGTGACGTGGGAGACGCTCTCCCCCGACCTCACCGCGAAGCCGGCCTGCTGCCAGGGCGCGAGCGGCGAGCCGATCACGCGCGACGTGACGGGCGAGGAGTTCTACAGTACGCTCTACGCGATCACCGAGTCGCCGATCGAACGCGGCGTGATCTGGACCGGCGCCAACGATGGCCCGATTCACGTGACGCGGGACAATGGAAAGACGTGGACCAACGTGACGCCGAAGGATCTCCCGACCGGCGGCCGCGTGCAGTGGATCGAGGCCTCGCCGACGCGCCCTGGCGTCGCGTATGCCGCGGTCTACCGCTACCTGCTCGGCGACTACGCGCCGTACTTCTACCGCACTGCCAACTACGGCCGCAGCTGGACGAAGATCGTCACCGGCATCCCTGGCGACGAACCGACGCGCGTCGTGCGCGCGGACCCGGATCGCGCCGGGACTCCTCTACGGCGGCACCGAATTCGGGATGTACGTCTCGTTCGATGACGGCGATCACTGGCAATCGCTGCAGCTCAACCTGCCGAACGTTCCGATCAACGACATCAAGGTCTACCGCAAGGACCTGATCGTGGCGACCCAGGGCCGCGCCATGTGGATCCTCGACAACCTCGCGTCGCTGCAGCAGCTCCGGCCGACGACCTCGCTCGATTCAGTCGTCCTCTTCACGCCGCGCGATGGCTACAAGACGCGCACCAACGCCGAGGTCCTCGGACCGATGATCGAGTACCGGCTGCCGAAGGCCGGCAGCGTCGTCCAGATCCAGATCCTCGACTCCGCCGGCACCGTGGTGAACACCTATGCCAGCGTGTGGCCGGCCGGTGGCGCGCCGGCAGCCGCGCCGCGACCGGCAGCCGCCCCCGCCGACCCGGACGACCCGGACGCCGCCATGATGGCGGGCCGCGGTGGTCGAGGCGGTGGCGGGGCGGCCAGCCGGCCGACCACCAACGCCGGCATGAATCGCTTCACCTGGGACGCCCGCACCAGCGACGGCCTCGGCGCCCCTCCGGGACGCTATCAGGTGAAGCTCACAGTCGAGCCGGCCGTCCGGACCGCGCCTCTTCGGCTGCGGATCGACCCGCGGGTCGCTGCGGGTGGCGTCACCGAGGCCGACCTGGTGGCCCAGTACCGGCACAACAAGATGATGCGGGCGATGAACACCGAGGTCACCCAGCTGGTCGGGAAGGTCCGCACCGCCGAGACCCGCCTCAAGGCCGCCGGGCCGGCCGCCGCCGACACCCTCAAGGCCGTCCAGGGGCTGGCCGCCACCCTGAACACCGAGGCCGTCCGCTACGGGAAGCCGGGGCTCCAGGCCCACATCTCCTACCTCGGCAGCATGACCGGGGGCGCCGACCAGAAGGTGGGCCTCGATGCGCTGAATCGCGCCAAGGTGCTCCGTCGGGAGCTGGACGCGGCGGCGGCCACCGCCAAGCGGTGGATTCCGTGACAAGGCGATCGGCGATCGGCGACCGGCGAACGGCGAACGGCGAAGAAGCTGTCATCCTGAGCGAAGGAGCCCGTAGGGCTCCGCAGTCGAAGGACCTCAGTCGGGGGAGAGGTCCTTCGATTGCGCTTCGGCTGCGCCGCCGCTCCGCTCAGGGTGACACACACCCCATCACTCCTCATCAAGCGCTGCCGACGGTCGCGCCCCCGGTGGTCCAAGGCACGTCAGAGTCCTGGCGAGACCCCGTGGATCGTTTGGAAGATGACCACCTTGTTCCGTTCCGGGCGCTTACTCCGCCGCATCCTCGGTTGCGATAGATAGGCGGCGAGATGGAACTGAATCTCTCGCTTCGTCAATTTGCGGTACCCAAGAAACCGGTACCGCATGTTGTGCGCTGGATCCCGGACCTCGGTCACCACATCAGGCGCCTGCATATCGCCCCCTTTGAGTAGAATCGACCCTAGCGTCCATTCCGGAGCGCGTTAATCACACCTTCCACCGAGGTCTGTCCCGTCCGCTCGCGAAGGGTGTCCAGCCGGGCGTCGCTGCGCACCCCCAGATCAACCCCGTACGCTTGCTCGATCGTACCAGCCAGGGTGTCGCCGCGCTTCTGGCGGAGCTGGCCGTCCCCGTCGTTTCGGGCCCGACAACCGGACATCGAGGGATCATCATTCGGGGGGCATGGCTTGTTGGACATCGTCGACTCCTTTTGTGAATGAAACCACTATTTGCCGATCAAGGTAAGATAGTATTACATTGTTCGCAACCCCAAACACCTGGTCACTAGGATTCCAAATGCCGATTAGCCCAGAAATCCTCGGACAGCGCCTTCGCTCCGCCAGAGAGGCGGTGGGATTGACTCAGGAGTCGAGCGCCGCCGCCCTAGAGCTATCGCGCCCGGCGATCTCGGAGCTGGAGGCGGGGCGACGTCGTGTGTCCTCCCTGGAGCTCGCCCGGTTGGCCCAGCTGTATGGACGGGAGGCGACTGAGTTGCTTGCGCCGGCATTCTCTGAGGCCGACCCGCTCCGAGCACTGTTCCGGGCGCAGCCGTCGCTCGAGCTGAACGATGAGCTCCGTCAAATCCTTCTCGCGTGGCGCCACCGGGCGCGGGCCCTCACCGACCTCGAAGCAAAGCTCGAGCTCCCGCGTCGACTCTGCACCGCCGGTCAGTACCCCGGCAACGCGCTGTCGTCCCGTTGGGATGCGATTCAGCAGGGTGAGCGCCTTGCAGAGGAGGAGCGGGCCCGATTGGGATTGGGCCGCGCCCCAGCACCGGAGCTCCCGATGCTGCTTGAATCGCAGGGAGTCCGCACTGCTCTCGTACCCCTCCCCGATGACATCTCCGGATTGACGCTGCAGGAACGGGCTCAGGACCTGATGATCCTGGTGAACGCGGGCCACGCAACGACGCGACACCGCTTCTCGTTCGCGCATGAGTACGCCCACGTACTGATCGACCGGGAGCGTGGCAGCATCGTGAGTCGCGCGGGCGATCGCGACGAGTTGATCGAGATGCGGGCGAACTCCTTCGCTGCCGGATTCCTGATGCCTCCGGACGGCGTGATCGAATTCGTCCGTGAGCTTGGCAAGGGGCGGGGCAGTCGCGACTCCGCCATGGTGTTTGACGAATCACTGGGGTCGCCCCTCCGGGTCGAAGGGCGCGCCGCCCCAGGAAGTCAGGACCTGCAGACCTATGATGCCGAGCTTGCGGCCCGGTACTTCGGCGTGAGCAGGATCGCCATGATCTATCGTTTCAAGACGTTGGGTCTCATCAAGCAACCGCATCTTGAGGCGCTCCGTGCGGCAGAGGAACTACGCTGGCAGGTAGAGATCGAGCAGGAGAAGCAGCAGCCACGGGCCAGCTCCAGCGACCTGACGGCCTTCCAACAGCGATTCAGGACGACGGCGCTTGAAGCGTATCGGCGCGAGATCATCTCTCGCGGCAAGCTGGTGGAGCTGGGCCACTTGATCGAACTGCGAGAGGTCGCGATGGCTGCACTGCTCGCGGACGCGGCATCGATGGACCAGGAAGCGGACAGCTAGGCACACGATGTCGGCTCCCTGCGTCACCGTCGTCGTGGCCGACTCCTCGGTTCTGATCAATCTGATCGTGACCGGGCGCCTCGCGCTTCTTGGTGGCCTCGATGGCCACCGATTCGTCGTCCCGGACGAGGTCGTGGAAGAACTCACATGGCCAGCGCACCGGGACGTCCTCGCATTGGCGATCGAGGCTGGTGTCATCGATCGCGTTGCGGTCGACGCGATCAACTCGTCGGAGCTGTTACTCGCGCTCCATGACGTGATCGGCAGCGGTGAGTTGGCCTGCCTGGCGACAGCCGTCATCAACGGCTGGACTGTCGCATCCGACGAGAAACGCCGCTTCCGGCGGGAAGCTATCGCGCGACTTGGAGAAGATCGACTGATCGGGACAGTTGAGCTCTACTTGAGGTTCATCGCGGCAGGCTTGCTCACCGCAGACGAGGCCGACGCCGATCTGGCCGTCCTCGCCACCAATCGGTTCACCGTGAAGTTCGCGTCGTTTCGGGAGCTCAGGGGAGACTAGCGGGCTGCACGAGGTTTATGTCATTCACTAGGGGTCCAGGGAGAAGTCCTATGGCTCGACGCTATGCAGCCCACATGAACGGCGAGCAGTACCTCGCCAATGCCAGCCCATCGAAGCGCGAGGTCCACGATCTGGACAACGAGAAGACTGGCTCGTGGGAATGTCAGATCGACGAAATCATTCGCGCTGGGAATGATCGCCCGTTCACGATGCTCTTGTTGGCCAAGCTTGAAGGATACGACAACTGCGCCTACTGCCTCGGCAATTCCTCCCGCTAGGAGGGTGCTTCAATGCCACATCCAACTCGTGGACTTTTCCTGGCTCGCCGGTACTCAAGTGAAAAGGGGGTTCATCATTTCGGTATCCTCGACGTTGGCAACCACCTTGGATACGAGGCTGCACGCGAACCCGTGATGATACACATGGTGTCGCCCCACGTGCGTGCGGAATGGCTCTCTACGACCGGACACTGGGACATGTTCGAGCCAATTACCGACGTCCCGGGTGCCGTGGCCAGGCTCCAACAGGCACTTGGCCTTCCTTGCTATGACCTCGTGTTCAACAACTGTGAACATTTTGCGAGGTACGTGGCAACCGGGGTCCGGGAAAGCAGGCAAGTCAAGGAAGTCCTGACGCTCGCTGGGGTGGTTGGCATCGTGGCATTCGCGATGACGAGGAAGGCAGCGTGAGTGCCCTGCCCGAGCACTGCTGAGTCGATGAAAGTCCTCTTTCTTGGTGCCGGGGCCTCCGTCCCCGGAGGCTACCCACCAGGTGCACGTCTTCTCGATGCGGTCGAGGACTTCTTCGCGAAGGAGGTGACTGACGGAGCATCACGCGAAGCCTGGGGGCGGTTCACGACCTGGCGAACTGAAGCGGCCGAGAAGGAGGCGACGCGGCTCCTACTCGGAAGCACCAATCCCGAGGTCGTCATTTCGTACATGGATTTGGTGGAGCAGGCGGCTGAGTCGGAATACATACGACTCGAGGCAGCGCTACGTGATGGGCTCAACACCCTGAAGAGGACAACCGACCCGACAGCCCACCAGACGACGTATGAGTGGATACTAGAGGGACAAGAGGCAGGCTACCGCAGTCCTGACCTTGGGGTGGCCCGCAAGGTCCAACGGGCACGGCGGGATCTCCGGCTCAGCATCAACGCCTTCCTGGAGTTTTCTCATTTTCGGGATCGCGATCGGTTCCCCTCCGGCCCCGAGTACTTAGCTGCGGTGATGGCAAGGCTGACGTCACCGAGTGTCGTGATCACGACGAACTACGACACACTCTGCGAACGAACCCTGCTCGCGATGGGATTGTGGGCGCCGAATGACGGATACGGCTTCGATGTGCCCCTAGTTGGTCAACGAGTCCTCGACGGGGACCACGGTGGGGCAATCCTTCCGACTCCGCCAGCCGCACTGCTTGTACCCTCAGCTATCAAGGTGTTGAAGCTCCATGGTTCATACGGCTGGATCTCGCGCGACCCAGTAGCTGGCCCGCGAGTGATGGGAGAGAATGATTTTCGGACCGAGCCGCGAATACACCTTTCTGGGGGGCTGCTATACGGATTGCTGCCTCATGAGGGGCCACTTGCGGTACCGCTGTACGATCGTCGCGAGCCCACGGGAGTCCATCCTGGCGAGCCGACGCTTACTCTACCCACATTCATGAAGCGGGTCGCCGGCCCCGAACTCCAATCGATCTGGGCACAATCGGCTAAGGCCCTCGGCGAGGCAGAGGCGATTTTGATCGTAGGAGCAAGTCTCCCCGAATCGGACCTCGCGGTGCGTACTCTTTTCAACCCTATCCGGCTGCGGTTGGCCGAGGGGAAAGTTCGGGTGGTCGTACAGGACCCAAGCAGCGGTGCTGCCGACCGGTGGAAGGAGGTCCTCGGGAACAGCGTTGAGTGGAATCCCACCCCGGTAGGCTGATCGTCGCCGATGAGGGGCCGCAGCCGCTATCGGACCCGCACACAACCATCCAACTTCCGGTGCAGCAGCGAGATGAGCGACAGCCAGTCGGCAGCGTCTTCCTCTCCCTGCCAGAGGATCTTGGGCTCGTGTGCGAGCGGATTCCGCACCGCGGCGAACGTTCCCTTCAACAGTGCCGCGAACCCTTTGTGCTCAGACCGCTCGGTCTCGGTCTGAAGGGAATTGAAGGCAAGCATCGGCCGGTCGACCGAGAAGACCTGATCGACCAGGCCCGCACCATCACCCGGCGCTCGTGACACCTCCCGAATCCGTTGCGCAAGCCCCTTCGCCGCCTCAAACACGGCGTGGAAGTAATTGTCGTGCATCAACTCCACTCGGCAGTACTTTAGGACCTCGGGGTGAATCATCCTGCCCTTGAACTTGGCGCGGATCGTCCGAACTCGCGCCTCGGCCTCATCGAGGGTTGCTGCCTGCTTCACCCGATGGAAGGTGCCGTCGGCTCCGTAATGGAAGCCGGCCAGCACCAGAACCCCATTCAGCTCGGTTCGATGAACCTCGAATTCGGACGACTTCCCGGCGAACCGCGCCGGTGCCAGAATCGCCGCAATGAAGCCGAGAATCCCGTTGGCGCAGCCATCTCGTCGCTGGAGATGCGAGAACACCCAGTAGAGCCGCTTCCACTTGGTGGATTCTCCGGAGTTGTCGTCGATGCCCCTACCCTTGAGGATGCGGTTGATGTCCGAGCCGGATCCTGCATCGCCAACCACCTTGGCCAACGCCTCCACGATCGCGGTAGCGAACATCGGCTCCTTTGTCGCCATTCACTTGTCAGCAGGAAGGAGTTGCGCGGAAAGCGCGGCCGCAAGATTTCGCGCCTCCGCATCGGCATTTCGAATCCTCTCAGCAGAGGTCCTGATACCCGCTACTACTAGACGGAATTGGCGCTGCATCTCTAGTGGTGGCACAACGATCGGGAAGGTCTTGAGAAGGTTCAAATTGATGTGCGGAACACCTGTTGCCAATGTGCGACTCGCAAGTTCGGCAACCCCGGCAGGCGAGAGCAGGTATTGCGCGAAGTAGACAGCGTCCATTGACCCCGGATCGAGGGTGACCTTCATCTGGCTCTGAGAGACCACGTACTCCGTGTAGGCAGCACCGTTCGGAATGCGTCCAACCTGACCGAGCGTTCCGCGCTGCGTGACAATGACGTCTCCTGGTCGCGCCAGATTGCGCCTGAGCGACACAGCCTTCTCGGCAGAGACGTAAACGAAGTCATTCTCCACGAAAGCATCCGAACCGAGCCTCAGGTTCGAACCTCTGATTACCGGAACGCCCGGAGCTGTGACATAGTCAGCGCTTGTAAGGCTGGACCCAAATGGCCCACCGGCAATTGCATGAGGGATAGCTGCAGCGAGTTCCTGAACAGCCCGAAGTCTCCAGCCGGGGGGAAACTGGCTTGAGCAACCGGGTAATACGTGTTCTCCGAACATCTCCAGGAAAACCGACCGCAACAACTCGTCGACCAGCCGGCGGCTCTCCTCGCGCTTGCGCCGGACGGCGTCCGCCCGGTCGAGCAGTTCCGCGATTCGACGCTGCTCGGCGATGGGGGGGAGGGGAATTCGCAAAGCACGAACGGCGGTCGCCGAAATGTTCTGCTGTGTTACTCCGTTCGCACTTAGGAGCAATTGTTCCTGAATGCTTTGAAGCCAATGTAGCAGGTATCCCTTGTCGAGTTGCTCCGGGAGTTTCACCTGAATGCCAAGAATCGCTTGATTCAGCGACATTGGCACAACACTTACCGCTGTCTTGCCAACCGATCCGTACATTGCCAGAAGCACTGTGCCCGCCGGCACGAGACGGCCCCCGATCGACGCCAGACCCTCCGGCGTGATCGACTCTTCAGTGACGCGCACTAGGCCATCGTCCGCGTTCAGATCGGAGATCTTTGCCCACGGGATACCACTGCCATAGTAACTCGCATTCCCCCTTCGCGGCGTGCCACCACTTTGGATCACGCATAGCTCTTCGAGTCTCATTCCTCGGTTCACTTCAACATCCCCTCAATCGCATCCAGATCCGCCGCGATCTCCTTCTCGAGCTCGCGCAACCTCTCCAGAATCACTGCCGGCTTCTCATACTCCACCGCTTCGTACGCGACCTCACGGTAACGGTTGATTGCCAGGTCATACCCATTCTCCCGGATCAACTCCACCGGCACCATGAACGCCTTGGCCGTCCGATCGGTATCCTTGCCCGCATCGCGTGACTTCCACTTTGCGATGACGTCCGGGATGTCGTTCTCGGCAATCTTGTCGCGCTTGTCATCGAGCGAGAAGCCATCCGCTTCCATCTGGTAGTACCAGACGTGTTCGGTGCGTCCACCCTTCACGAAGATCAGCACCGCCGTGCTCACACCGGCGTACGGCTTGAACACTCCGGACGGCAGCTTCACGATGCCCTGCAGCTCGCACTCGTCCACCAGGATCTTCCGGAGGTCCTTGTGCGCGTTGCTGGAGCCGAAGAGCACACCGTCGGGGACGATTACCCCGGCCCGTCCGCCAACCGCAAGCAGGTCAACGATTCGGTTCACGAAAAGCAGCTCGGTCTTGGTGGTCTTGAGCCGGAGCTCCTCATGGATGTCGCCCTTGTCGATGCTCCCCTTGAATGGGGGATTGGCGAGCACCACATCGTAGCGGTCGCGCTCCTTGTACCGCTTCGAGAGTGTGTCCATATACGCCAGGTCCGGTCGGTCGATCCCGTGGAGCATCAGGTTCATGAGCCCGATGCGCACCATGGTCGTGTCGAAGTCCCGGCCATAGAACGTCGACTCTCGCAACACCTCCCACTGCTTCGGGTTGGTGAGCTGATCGCCGAGGGATCCGCGCTCGATCCCATCCTCCCCGACATACCGATGTTCTGCCGAGGTGAACTGGGTCAGGAGGTGCTGGTAGGCACCGAGGAGAAAGCCGCCGGTACCGCACGCCGGGTCGCAGATCGAGTTGCCAAGGCGCGGATCGACGAGCGACACAATCATCTGGATGATGTGGCGCGGGGTGCGGAACTGGCCGTTCTTTCCCGCCGAGGCGATTTCCGACAGGAGGAATTCGTACAGGTCGCCCTGCAGGTCCTGAAAGTTCTGCCCCCCCTCCTGCCGCTCCCTCTCAAGCTCGGCAAAGAGCTCATCGATGATCGCCACCGCTTCGACCAACAACGACGCCTTCGGGATGATGAAGACGGCATCCTGCATGTACTGCGCAAAGTTGCCCTCCTCCCCCTCGATCCCTTTGATGAAGGGGAAGACATTGTCGCGCACGTGCTCGAGCATCTCTTCCGCCGGCAAGTGCCGAAAGCGGCTCCATCGCAATTCCTCGGCGTCGCGCGTCTCCCGCCGGCGATTCTCGTATTGACCCGCGAAGAGCGATGTGAACGGTTGGCCCGTAAAGGCAGCGTCGCCGCGCCGCTTCTCGTCCAGCGCGTCGAGGCGGCGCATGAAGAGCAGATACGAGATTTGTTCGATCGCGGAGAGGGGGTTCGCGATCCCACCCGACCAGAAGTGGTTCCAAAGTGCCTTAACCTTGGAACGAAGTGCCTGCGTCAGCATCCGATCAACCTCGGTTCTCAACTCGTACCCACTTGGCCCCTCGGCCCCTGCCAATCAATTCGATCCTTCCCTCGTCGCGCAGTCGCCGAAGCAACAGCTTGACCCAGTCCCGGCTCACCCCTGGGCTATCCGCCAGGATGTCGGAGATGCTGAACGGAGTGACTTGCCGTGCGATCGCTTGCTCCACCACGTCTTCCTTCGATCCACGACCGACCCGGATCGTGCCAACGCGCTCCTCGAATTCCTTGTAGGCCGCGATCAGCACCCCCCAGAAGTAGCGCATCCAGGGGAGCGGGTCGTGGCGGTCCTCGTGCCACCCCACCGAGCTCCGTTCCAGTGCTTCGTAGTAGGTCTCTTTCGACTCCTCGATGATTCGTTCGAGCGAGATGAAGCGCCCGACTTCGAAGTCGCCCTGGTAGAGCAACATGAGCGACAGCAATCGACCGGTTCGGCCGTTGCCGTCGCTGAAGGGGTGGATGGAGAGGAAGTCGAGGACGACCAGTGGAATCAGGATCAAGGGATCACGACCCGCGTCCCGTGCCGCCCGGTGGTTGTCCGTGAGGTCGGCCATCAACTGCGGTACTGCCACGGGCCCCGGCGGCACGAAACGAACCCGGGTCACCCTCCCCGAAGCATCGCGCTCAACAATTTCGTTCTCGGTGGCCTTCCACTGTCCGCCACGCCCGCTCTGATAGCGATAGAGTAGCGAATGGAGTTGCAGGACCAGATTGACCGAGAAGGTCATCGCCCTTCCCGACTCGTGAATCAGCGCGAGCGCGTCGCGGTAACCTGCGATCTCCTGCTCCGAACGATTCGCGGGCGTACTGTTCCGGAGAACCATTGCCTCCACCCGATCATGTGGAGCAACGACGCCCTCAATGCGGTTCGACGACTCGCTCGACTCTACCAGGGCGACGTTCCGTAGCCCTTCGAGCACTTCCGGGGTCTGGCGCCGGAACAACTCCTGACGGCCACGGAAGGTGCCCAGGACGGCAAACGCCGAGGCATCAGTGGGGTTGAGACGGATGGCGTCGAGATACGCCGGGGTGAGCGATGGCAGCGTTGTCACTCGAATTGGGGACGGATCTATTTTAATGGAGCAGCATTAGCGTGTCAATACTCCATTAAAGCACCAAATTACCCAATTCTAGGCAACCAATGACTGAGTGAGCGCCAGAACCTCGTCCAGTTCGCCCCCTCCAAAGACCCCGCGGATCCCGTCGGGGTGGATTCTGGTGAAGGGGGCCGCGACGAGGTCGGCGCGTTCCAATTGGCGCCGGTCGAGGACGTAGGTCCGGAGCGCTTGGAGGAAACGGATCTGTAGCGCCGAATAGGTGGTGTGGGACGCGATGAACTCCTCGAACGCCCGCGATACCTGGGTCGACCAACGCTCCAAGGGCGCCACACCCAGAACATGCCGCAGGAGCTGCAGGAATGTGGCGGTGCGAACATCGTACGTCTTCCGCAGCCGCTCCTCATCGATCCCGGGATCCTGTCTCCGGAGAAGTTCAGCGAGGTCGCGGAGATCCTGATCGGAAATGTCCCCGCCTTGCTGAAGTCGCTGCAGCACCGGATTCGCGGCGAGCAGGGCCTGGATCGTCTCCTCAACCTTCCGGCGATAATCGGCGATCGCGAGATCGCGGCCATCGGGGCCCGAGACAATGCGCTCCCGCACCGCCGCAAGGTCGGCGAGGTTGAGGTGGACCATCGCCTCCGGGCGTGGCTTCCGAAAGTGCATTAGCGGGGCCAGCCGAGATGCGACGTCGCGCAGGACGGCATCGTCGAGGCCCGTCCACCAGACATCGCCGAGAATTTCCTGAATCAGCGCCTGCTCACGGGCCACGAGGTTCACACCGAGCGGGAGCTCCTCGACCTGTTCCATGATGGAAGCGCGCAGCGCATCGAACACAGCCTGGTTGCCAGCAGCCAGTGCCGTTCCGAGCTCGACGAGATCGATCTGCAACCGATAAGACTTCGCTTCGACATTCGCCGTAGCGCGCATGACCGGTGCGATCGATTGCCGAAGGAAAACGAGGTCTTCCGGAACGAGGCGATCCCAAAACCCGTCAGCATTGACCTGATTCAGGAGAGTCCGGTTCTCCCGGACCACAACATTGTTTGCCGGAAGCGCGGTCAGATCACCTCGTAAATCGAGCTTGAGGCGGGTGATGGCCGTGACGTCACCCTTCGCGAACAACGTGTCGAGCTGGTCGAGCCGGGCGCGGAAGAGCCGAACCGGCATCGGAACCTGCGATCCGGGTTCACGGCCGCGCGGCTCCAGCTTGAAGTACTCGAAATTCGCCCAGCAGTCGATGATGAGAAAGCGATCCTTCTCGGGACACCACTCCTTGCGCAGGGCGGGATCGTTCTCGAGGACCCGGGTGCCGCGACCGATCATCTGCCAGAATTTCACATACGAGTAGACCGGCTTGGCAAAGACCAGATTGACGACTTCGCGGACATCAACACCGGTATCGAGCATATCGACGGAGATAGCCACGCGAGGCATGTCGCGGGTTTTGAACTGGTCGAGCAGGCCACCCCTTCCCGTGCACGCGTGAGTCGTCGGAGACGATCACCCGTGCCAACTGTCCGCGGTGCTCGGGATACATCTGGTCGAACAGTTCCTGCAGTCGACGCGCGTGCGACACCGAGCAAGCAAAGATGATCGACTTCCCCGGCAGCGTGCCCGTCGGGTCCTTGATCGACTCCTCCATGAAGTCGCGCACGATCAACGCGTTCGTCCCGCTGTTGACCACCTTCTTCTCCAAGTCGGTTCCTTCGTAGTCGATCGCCTCCGGGTCGAACCCTTCGATCTCGAGCTGTTCCCGATCAGTGGCCTCCAGTGTCCGCCCACGAATGCCATCGACCTGGAACCGAGTGCGCACCCTCAGCACTTCGAAGTCGCAGAGATACGGCGGGTCGTGCGCGATCGCCTCGTCATAGGTGTAGGCGAAGGTCGGTTGACCCGGCGGACATTCAAAGAGGGCAAAAGTGTTGTGGTCGACGTGATCTCGCGGAGTGGCGGTCAGCCCGAGGGTGACTCCCTGGAAGTAGCGGATCACCTGTTGATAAATATTGTAGATGCTGCGGTGACTCTCGTCGGCAATCACGAGATCGAAGAAGAACGGCGAGATCCACGTCTCGGGTGTGGTACCGGCATGAATCAAATTGAGCATTGTCGGATACGTGGTCACGTAAATCCGTCGACCCCGCTCAAACGTGCTCTCGCCCTGCTCCGGCCAGCGCGGTGTATTGGGTAGATGCTCCTTGAAGGCATCCAACGCCTGCTCTTGTAGCGCGACCCGGTCCACGAGGAAAAGCACCCGCTTGGCCCAATGCGCCCGCTGCAAGACGTCGACAATTCCGGCGGCGACGCGGGTCTTGCCGGTACCGGTTGCCATGGCCAGCAGCATGCGCCGCTTCCTGCTTGCGACTCCCTCGAGGACACTGCGAATCGCCTCAATTTGGTAATCACGTCCCGCAATCTTCGTATCGATGAGTTCCGCGCCGAGCGGTCGGCGCGTCTCCCGGCGCTGCAACAACCATTCGAGGTCATCGGGGCTCGGAAACGCCGGCGTTTCGCGCGGCGGGTAGTCCTCCGAATCCCAGAAGAAGTGTTTGTGTCCGTTGCTGTACATCACCAGCGGAAGCGTGCCACCGTTGATCCGCTGCAGGTTCTGGGCGTATTGCAGCGCCTGCTCCTGGCCCACTTCCGCGTCGCGAGAGGTCTTCTTCGCCTCAACTACCGCCACAGGCCGACCCCGAGCGAGGAGCGCGTAATCAACAAATTGATGGCCGTGGTAGGGATGCGGATCGCGAATCGTGCGGACTTCCCGCGGTGCCGCACGGAGGTCGATATCGAGTTCCTCCGAAACCTGTGTCGGATCTCCGAGGTCCCAGCCGGCGAGGCGAAGATCCCGATCAATGAGCTGTTGACGCGTATCGGCTTCGGAGTGCGGTTCGCTCATTATGACCTAGTTGGTCGGGGGGCCTGGCGATCACGGTCGATGTGGCACAGTCGCGAAACGAGGGGTCCATTCTGAGGATAATACCGCGACGGGGCGACCGTACCCTGGCGGTCTCCCTCGCCCTCTCGCGGTGGATTCCGTATGGGTAAAGATGGTCTCCCCGTGGGGGTAACCTTCGAAGTGGGCTGACTAGTAGGACCTCGACCTCGGAAAGGCCCTTCGACTGCGCGTCGGCTGCGCCGCCGCTCCGCTCAGGGTGACACCCTCTCTCCCCTCACCCAGTGCGGCCCACGGCCGCGCCCCGTTCACCGCCGCGCATTGACATGCGCGGCTGAAAAACCGTTCGCGGTTCGCTGGTCGCCGTTCGCCGTCCTGCCATTCCGGCAGTCAATCCCGGTACGCCGATTGCCTTTCCCTTGGCCAATCGCGTCCGGGATTCGCCTGGACGCCATTCTGACGCCGGCGTTCAGGAGCAGATATGGCCTCGAAGATCATCGGGATCGACCTTGGAACCACCAACTCGGTGGTTTCCGTGATGGAAGGCGGCGATCCCGTCGTCATCCCCAACGCCGAGGGGGGTCGCACCACCCCGTCGGTCGTCGCCTTCACCAAGGACGGTGAACGGCTCGTCGGTCAGGTCGCCAAGCGGCAGGCCGTCACCAACCCCAAGCAGACCATCTTCTCGATCAAGCGCTTCATGGGCCGTCGGGCCGCCGAGGTGAAGGAAGAGGCCTCGCGCGTGCCGTACCCCGTCAATGACGGCGCCAACGGCCTCGCCGCCGTCGAGATCCAGGGGAAGAAGTACACCCCGGCCGAAATCTCGGCGATGATCCTCCAGAAGATGAAGCAGACCGCCGAGGACTACCTCGGCCACAGCGTCGACAAGGCGGTCATCACCGTCCCGGCGTACTTCAACGACGCGCAGCGGCAGGCCACCAAGGATGCCGGCAAGATCGCCGGCCTCGAGGTGCTCCGCATCATCAACGAGCCGACCGCGGCCGCGCTCGCCTACGGCCTCGAGAAGAAGAAGGACGAGAAGATCGCCGTCTTCGACCTCGGCGGCGGCACGTACGACATCTCCGTCCTCGAGCTGGCCGAGGGTGTCTTCGAGGTGAAGAGCACCAACGGCGACACGCACCTTGGCGGTGACGACTTCGACCAGCGGCTGATCGACTGGCTCGTCGCGGAGTTCAAGAAGGATCAGGCGATCGACCTCTCGAAGGATCCGATGGCGCTCCAGCGCCTCAAGGAAGCCGCCGAGAAGGCGAAGATGGAGCTGTCGAGCACCACGCAGACCGACATCAACCTGCCGTTCATCACGGCCGATGCCTCGGGCCCGAAGCACCTGAATCTGCCGCTCACCCGCGCCAAGTTCGAGCAGCTGGTGGATGACTTGGTGCAGCGCTGCATCCCGCCGATGGAGATGGCGCTGAAGGATGCCGGCCTCAAGCCGGGCGAGATCGACGAGATCATCCTCGTCGGCGGCTCGACCCGCATCCCGAAGATCCAGGAGGTCGTGAAGGCCTTCTTCGGCAAGGAGCCGAATCGCTCGGTCAACCCCGACGAAGTCGTGGCGATCGGCGCGGCGATTCAGGGCGGCGTGCTCGGCGGCGAAGTGAAGGACGTGCTGCTGCTCGACGTCACCCCGTTGTCGCTCGGCATCGAGACCCTCGGCGGCGTCATGACGGTGCTCATCCCGCGCAACACGACGATCCCGACCAAGAAGTCGGAGACGTTCTCCACGGCCGACGACAACCAGACGACGGTCGAGATCCACGTCCTCCAGGGCGAGCGGCAGATGGCGCAGGACAACCGCACCATCGGCAAGTTCCAGCTGACGGGGATCCCGCCCGCTCCGCGCGGCATGCCGCAGGTCGAGGTGACCTTCGACATCGATGCCAACGGCATCCTGCACGTCTCGGCCAAGGACAAGGCGAGCGGCAAGGAGCAGAAGATCCGGATCGAGGCGTCGAGCGGGCTGTCGGACGCCGACATCGACAAGATGGTCAAGCAGGCCGAGGCGAACGCCAAGGAAGACCAGGAGCGCCGCGACGCGATCGAGGCGCGCAACCAGCTGGACGGCCTGGTCTACAAGGTCGAGAAGGACTCGAAGGAGTGGGTCGACCGCCTGGCGGCCGACGTGAAGGAGCGGCTCGACAAGGCGGTCGAGGCGGGCAAGGAGGCCCTCCGGACCGGCGAGCCCGAGAAGATCAAGTCGGCGCTGGACGAGCTGAACGTCGCCTATTCGGCGGCGGGCGCCTCGCTCTACCAGAACGCCCCGTCCGGGGAGGCCGAAGCCCCGGCCGGTGGGGAATCCCAGGGCGGCGCGCCGAAGGACGACGCCGTCGAGGCCGACTACGAGATCGTGGACGACGCCCCCAAGGCGTGACCGGAACCGCGCGACCGAATCTTTCGGTCGCGCATCCGAGTATTATGTAGTCAGAGTGGGCCGGGATCCCTGAGGGGACCCGGCCTGCCGAACATCCACCCCACGGACCGCAACCGATGTCGAACCACACGCGCAACTGGCTCAAGCTTACCGTCCTGGTCGGGCTCTCCTTCGTTCTGGGGCTCTTCTTCGCCGGCCTGCTCGATCTCCCCCATTCCTCACTGGCCCAGCAGGACGGGGCCGGCGGCCCGCCGATCGTTCCCGTCGACGCGCCGAGGATCCCTTCTGCCAAGCCGCTCGCCGAGATCTCCACGGCCTATGCGTCCGTGGTCGAAGCGGTCCGTCCGTCGGTGGTGTTCATCACCTCCGAGCGGCCGGATGGACAGGTGCTCGCACCGCATCGGTTGCCGCCGGGCTTCGAGATGCCGAAGCCGCGCGGCCAGGCCCCGGAGAACGACCAGTTCGAGGTCTCCAGCGGCTCGGGCTTCATCGTCTCGTCGGACGGCTACATCATCACCAACCATCACGTGATCGAGGGCGCCAGCAGCGTGAAGGTCGGCCTCCTCGACGGCCGCACCTTCGACGCCACCGTGGTCGGCTCCGACAAGGACACCGACGTCGGCGTGCTCAAGATCGACGCGACCGGCCTGACGCCGGCCGCCCTCGGCTCCTCCGACGCCGTGCGCGTCGGCGAGTGGGTGCTGGCGATCGGCAACCCGCTCGGCGCCGACCTCACCTTCTCGGTGACGCAGGGCATCGTCAGCGCCAAGGGCCGCGGCGTCCTCGACCGCAACGATCCGGCGCGCAACCAGCGCGAGATCGCCGACTACATCCAGACCGACGCCGCCATCAACCGCGGCAACTCGGGCGGTCCGCTCGTCAACGTGCGCGGTGAAGTCATCGGCATCAACTCGGCGATTGCCTCGTACACCGGCTACTACGCCGGCTACGCCTTCGCCATCCCGATCGACCTGGCCCGCAACGTGATGAACCAGATCATTCGCCACGGCAAGGTGGTGCGCTCCGCCCTCGGCATCACGGTGAAGGATGCCGACGCCGAAGACGCGGCCTACGTCGGCCTCGATGCCGTCGCCGGCGTTCGCGTCGATGGCTTCGGCGAGGACTCGCCCGCCAAGCGCGCCGGCCTGCTGCCGGGTGACGTGATCGTCGCGATCGACGGGCAGCCGATGAAGTACACGGCGCAGTTGCAACAGGCGATCGCCTTCAAGGATCCGGGCACCACCGTCGCCGTCGCCGTTGCGCGCGGCACCGGCAAGAAGGAATTCACCGTCCGGATCTCGGCGATTCCGAACGATGCGGAGGAGGTGGCGGCGGCCCCGGTCGAGAAGAAGAAGCCGGCCACGCCCAACACCAACCGCCTGGGCATCACTGTCGAACCGCTCAGCGCCATCACGGTGCGTCAGCTCGGGCTGCCGAACAGCACCAAGGGGCTGCTGGTCCGCTCGATCAATCACGGCTCGCCGGCCGAAGGGAAGCTCTTCTCGGCCGACCGCGACCCGCGCGCCGACGTGATCACCGAAGTGGAAGGAAAGAGCGTCCGTACCGAGGACGACCTCAAGGCCGCGCTCGCCAATGCCCGCAACGGCGTCGTCACGCTGATGGTGCTGAACCCGAGCAGCGGCGGGATTACCCGGATCGAGCGGGTGCGGGTGATCGCCAAGTAGCGAACGGCGAACAGCGAACGGCGGTATCGTGAAACGTAAGAGGTGAAACGTGTGCCGATCCACTGGCCCGTTTCACCTTTCACGTTTTACCCGCTGTTCGCCGTTCGCCGCTCGCCGTCTGCTACTTCTTCGGCGGCACCGGAATCTTCTGAATCGCGGCTTCCTTCTCCCAGTAGTTCCAGCCCCAGCCGCTGACCTTGCCGTCGGCATAGACGACCGGGCTCATGGCGCGCCACTCGACCGAGTCGGTGAGGGCGACTTCCTTCAGGGTATAGAACTGGATCTCCCAGAGCTTCCCGCCGGTGGCGTAGGAGGCCATGGAATGGGCATCGGTCTTCATCAGGACGGCGACGCTGTCCTTGCTGATGCCGGCCGAGAGCTTCTTGAGGCGGCTGTCGCCGCAGGCGGAGAGCACCGCCACACCGAGCAGGGCCACGACGGCCCGGGTCTGCCAACCATGCTTCACGCTGATCCTCGTCGTGCTGGGGTGAATAGCGTCGTAAGATAGCGACCCGGCGCCCGGGCGTGGAACCGGTGGCGCGGCCGCGTTAGCTTCGGGTGGCAGCCCCACGCGAGCGTGGCGGAACTGGCAGACGCGCAGGACTTAGGATCCTGTCCTGAAAGGGGTCCGGGTTCGACTCCCGGCGCTCGCATCCTGACGGCGAACCGCGAATAGCGAACGGCGACCTGAGGATCTATGGCACCTTGGTCCGGACGACCTTGATGTAATAGTTCGGGTTGACCACGAATTGGTCCATTTCGGCCTTGGGCCTCACCTGCCACTCCGTGGTCGGGTGGAGGGCGAGCGTGAGCGGCACCGACGTGGTCGCCTGTGAGTAGATCAGCGTCAAGTCGAATCCCGGCACCACGTCACTCCACTTGTAGGCCACCCCATTCGGCCGTTCTTCCAGCTGAAGGGTGGGGATCATCGTCGTCTCGAGGTACTGACGGAAGATCGGCTCGAGATCGACGCCCGGCGATTGCTTCCGCACGCCGGCCGCGATGTAGTCCCGCACCTGCTGGCCCGTAACCGTCTGGTGCCAGAAGGTCTTGTTCAGGCCGCGCAGGATGTTTCGCCACGCTTCGTCATTGTCCAGAATGTGGCGGATCATGTGCAGCATGTTCCCGCCCTTCGGGTACATGTCGCCCGAGCCCTGCGCGTTCACGCCGCGCGCGGGAATGATCGGCTTGTCGTTGCGGATGCCGGTCCGGGTGCCGATCACGTACTTCGCCCCCGCGTCCTTCCCCTGCTGACATTCGGTGTAGAGCCCTTCCGCGTAATTGGCGAAGGACTCGTGCACCCACATGTCGGCGTTGTCCTTCGCCGTGATGTTGTTGGCGAACCACTCGTGCGCGCTCTCATGCACGGTGATGAAGTCCCACTTGAGGCCGAGGCCGGTGCCGGAGAGGTCGCGGCCGCGGTAGCCGTTCTTGAATTCATTGCCGTAGGCGACGGCGCTCTGGTGTTCCATCCCGAGGTGCGGCGCCTCGACCAGCTTGAAGCCGTCCTCGTACCAGGGATACGGGCCGAACCAGTGCTCGAAGCAGGAGAGCATCGGCCGCACCTGCTGCCACTGCACCCGCGCGGTATCGGCGTGAATCGCGAGCGGCCAGAAGTCGAGCGTGAGGCTGCCGGCCTCGCCGGCGAAGCGCTCGCTCCAGTGCGCGTACGTTCCCGCGTTGATCGCGATGCCATAGGCATTGATCGGCGAGGTGACGAACCACTCCCACGTGGTGGTCCCATCGCCGTTGGCCTTGGTGCTGCGGAGCCGGCCGTTCGAGACGTTCACCATCGGGTCGGGCACCGTGATGGCGACGCGCTGAGAGTCCGGCTCATCGGCGTCGTAGTCCTTGAGCGGCCACCAGACGGAGGCCCCGAGCCCCTGATTCGCCGTGGCGATGAAGGCCTGCCCGAGCGAGTCCTTCTTCCAGATCAGGCCGCCATCCCAGGGCGGATTCTTCGCCGCGCGTGGCGTGCCGTGGTAGTACACGGTGAGCTGCCTCGTCGTGCCGGCCCGCTGCGGCGCCACCAGCGCCACGAAGAAGGCGTTTCCCGCCCGTCGATGACGCAGCGCCCGGCCGTCCTGGCGAATGCTGTCCACCTCGAGCGGCGTCTGCAGGTCGAGTTGCATCTCGCGGGCTGGGCGCAGGACGCGATAGCGGATCGTGTTCTGGCCGCGGATGGTGCTGTCGACCGGCTGAATGCGGACCTGCAGGTCGTAGAAGGTGGCGTCCCACCAGCTTCGACCCGGGCCGTTGCTGCCACGGAGCGTATCGGCATGGGTGAAGCGCGCCGGGGCCTGCGCCGAGGCGCCGCTGGCGACAATCAGGAGCAACCAGAGCGAACGAAGCGACATCGGGAGGTCCGCAGCAGGACCGGCGGCCTGGGGCCGGGCGGTCAGTGAATCGGAGGGTGCAGCAACGCAATCCGGACAGCATCGACCACCAGCTCGAGGTCGTCGAGCTTGCCGAGCAGCGGCACGCCGAGGCGCTCGATCGGCTGGTGCACTGCCGGGTCGCGATTCGCCCCGGTGAGGAAGACCACGCGGCTCCGGAGGGCGGGGGCGACTTCGACCAGCTGGTGGTAGAAGTCCAGACCACTGACCTCGGGCATCAGGACGTCACAGACCACGGCATCGGGGCCCGGGAGCAGGAGCAGCGCCTCGGGGCCGGATGCCGCCTCGGTCACGACGTAGCCATGATGCTCGAAGGTCCGACGCAGGACCCGGCGGATCGAGGGATCGTCATCTACGACAAGGATTTGAGCCTTCATCCCCGTAAGAACCCCTCGCCGTCCATCAGCGTCAAGTGTGGCGGATGAATTGACCCCCCGGCCACGCGGCGGGTAACTTTCCGGGCTATGACCGAAATCACCTACCGAATTGCCGCCGAAGATGTCGCCTCCAAGACCGTCGAGGTGACCGTCCCCGTGGAACGCCTGGCCGATGCCGAGCGCCGCGCCGTCCGCGAATATGCCCGCCAGATCCGGCTTCCGGGCTTCCGGAAGGGCCACGCCCCCGAGGCGGTGGTCCGGAAGAAGTTCGACCAGGAGATCAAGCGCTGGGTGCTGGAAGACTCGCTCCGCCAGGGATGGGAGTTGATTCTCAAGGAAGGCGACCTCAAGCCGACGGCCGACCCGCAGATCCGCAAGGTCACCTTCGAGCCCGACCAGCCGTTGACCTTCGAGATTCTGGTCGAGATCCGGCCGGAGCTGGCCCTGGCCACCGTCGGGGGCTTCGCGATCAGCCGTCCTGCCGTCGCCGTGACCGATGAGATGGTCGAGGAGCAGCTGGACCGCCTGCGCGAGCAGAAGGCCACCTGGACGCCGCTGGAGGGCGTGCAACCGGCGCCGGGCCACCTCGTCTCCGTGAGCGTGACGACGATCGAAGAGGGGAAGGAGCCGGTCGAAGGAGCGCCCTACTCGCTGGTGATTGGCCAGGGACAGGCGATCCCCGAGCTCGAAGAGCGGATCCTCACCCTCAAGCCGGGTGAGACGTCGGAGGGCGATGTTCGCTTTCCGGAGGACCACCCCGATACCACCCGCCGCGGCCAGAGCCGTCGGATCCGGGTGACCCTGCACGAGGTCAAGTCGCAGCTCCTGCCGCCCCTGGATGACGCCTTTGCGCGGGAAGTCGGGGAATTCGAGTCGGCCGCCGCCCTGACCGCGCAGGTCCGCGAGGACGTGGCCGCCGAGGCGACCCGGAACGCCGACCAGGCCGTCCGGGAGCAGTTGGTCCAGAAGATCGTCGAGGCCAATAACGTCCCGGCCCCGGAGAACCTGGTCCACCGCCTCCTGCACGCCTACGCCGAGGGGTACCAGATCCCCAAGGAGCAGTTCGAGACCTTCGCCCAGTCGTTCCACCCGATCGCCGAGTCGCAGGTGCGCCGGGAATTGGTGCTGGATGCGGTGGCCACGGCCCAGAACCTGCACGCGACCGAGCAGGACCTCGACGCCCGGGTGGCCGAACTGGCCGGGGCCCGGGGGGTCGAACCGGGGAAGCTCTACGCCTCGCTGCAGCAGGCCAACCGCCTGGGCGAGCTGGAGCGCTCCCTGACCGAGGAAAAGACCTTCAGCTGGCTCCTGGGCCAGTCCACCGTTACCGAGAGCGCGGCGTGACCCACAGCGCGATCTATCCGCCGTACATTATCGAGAAGTCCGCTCGCGGCGAGCGGACCTACGACATCTTCTCCCGCCTGCTGATGGACCGGATCGTCTTCCTCGGGGCGGGGATCAACGACGATGTCGCGAACATCATCATTGCGCAGCTGCTCTTCCTCGAGGCCGACAACCCCGAGAAGGACATCTACCTCTACCTGAATTCGCCGGGCGGGATTGTCTCCAGCGGCATGGCGATCTACGACACGATGCAGCACCTGCGGGCACCGATCAACACGATCTGCATGGGGATGGCCGCCTCGATGGGGTCGTTCCTCCTGGCCGCCGGGACCAAGGGGAAGCGGGCGGCGTTGCCGCACGCGCGGATCATGATCCACCAGCCCTCGGGCGGGACGCAGGGGACCGCGGCCGACATCGAGATCCAGGCCCGCGAGATTCTCTACCTCCGCGGCCGGATGAACGAGTTGTACGCGAAGCACACCGGGCAGCCGCTCGAGCGGATCGAGAAGGACATGGAGCGGGATCGCTTCATGAGCGCGGAGGAGGCCGTCGAGTACGGCCTGGTCGACACCATCCTGACCCCGCGCAAGGTGGAATCGCCACAGCCCAAGGGCTGAGAAGGAGTCGCCGGTGTCCAACGACAAGCATCTCCGCTGCAGTTTCTGCGGCAAGAGCAAGGACTCCGTCCGGAAGTTCATCTCCGGACCGTCCGTGTACATCTGCAATGAGTGCATCACGCTCTGCAACGAGATCCTGGCGGAGGACGAGGAGCGCGAGACCACCGACGGACAGCGCACGGTCCCCACGCCGCAGGAGATCAAGGCGACCCTGGACCAGTACGTGGTGGGGCAGGAACGCGCCAAGCGGTCGTTGTCGGTGTCGGTCTACAACCACTATCGCCGCATCACGGCTGGCCCGCGCGAGGCCGGTGACGTCGAACTCGAGAAGTCGAACATTCTGGTGCTCGGCTCGACCGGCACCGGCAAGACGCTGCTGGCGCAGACGCTGGCGCGCATCCTCGACGTCCCGTTCACCATCGCCGACGCCACCACGCTGACCGAAGCCGGCTACGTCGGCGAGGATGTCGAGAACATCCTGGTGCGGCTGCTGCAGGCCGGCGACTTCAACGTCGCCGAGTGCGAGCGCGGCATCGTCTACATCGACGAGATCGACAAGATCGCGCGCAAGTCGGAGAACCCGAGCATCACGCGCGACGTCTCCGGCGAGGGCGTGCAGCAGGCGCTGCTGAAGATCCTCGAGGGGACCGTGGCGAGCGTGCCGCCGCAGGGTGGCCGCAAGCATCCGCAGCAGGAATACATCCAGATCAATACCAAGGACATCCTGTTCATCTGCGGCGGTGCCTTCGACGGGCTCGACAAGATCATCGAGGCCCGACTCGGACGGCAGCGGATCGGCTTCGCCCAGGAAGCGGAGACGCCGGCGATCGGCGGGCCGGTCGTGCCACTCGAGGGCTATGCCGCGGTGGAACCGGACGACCTGCTGCGCTACGGGATCATCCCCGAGCTGGTGGGCCGCCTCCCGGTGCTGGTGCCGCTCGAGGCGCTCGACGAGGAGGCCCTGGTGCGCATTCTCACCGAGCCGAAGAACGCGCTGACGAAGCAGTACCAGCGGATCTTCGAGCTGGAAGGCGTCGGCCTCACCTTCGATCCCGAGGCACTCCGCGAAGTCGCCCGCAAGGCACTCACGCGGCAGACCGGTGCCCGCGGCCTCCGCGCCATCCTGGAGTCCGTAATGACCGACATCATGTTTGACCTGCCGTCGCGGCATGACGTGCGCGAGGTGATCATCACCCCGGAGTCGATCGTGAACGGTGTCTCGCCGCTCGTCATCACCGAGCGGGCGCGCCAGAAGAAGGAGGCGTGAGCACCGCCGCGGTGCCGGCCGAGGTCTCGCCACTCGCCCGGCTCCCGATCGAGTTCCTCGGCTCCTTCCCGGATCCGATGCATCGCCTCGATCCGGTCCTGCCCGAATTCGCGATGATCGGCCGCTCCAATGTCGGCAAGTCGTCGTTGCTCAATGCCCTCGTCGGACGGCGCAGCCTGGCGCGCGTGTCGCAGACGCCCGGCAAGACGCAGCTGCTCAACATCTATCAGCTGCCGTCGCTCTACCTGATCGACCTCCCGGGCTACGGCTTTGCCCAGGCCGACAAGGGGACGCGGCTCGCCTACCGAAAGCTGCTCGAGAGTTTCCTGCGGAAGCGCACCACCCTCACGGGGGTGGTCTGGCTGCTCGACATCCGCCACAAGCCCTCGAAGGACGACGGCGACTTCCACACCCTGCTGACGGACTCCGGCTGTGCGGTGCTGGCAGTGCTGACCAAGGCCGACAAGCTGACCCGCTCGGGGCGCGCCAAGGCCGCGGCGGAACGGGCCGACGCGATCGGCTTTCCGCTCGACCAGGTGCAGGTCGTGAGCGCCGAGACTGGCTTGGGGATCGCCGAATTGGGCGCCTCGCTCCTCGCGGCAGCAATGGAGCCGATCACGCCGGAGCCTGCGGCGTGATCCGGCGTCGTGCCCTCCGCTTCGCAGTGGCGTTCGGCCTCCTGGGCGCGCCGGTGCTCACGGCCCAGACCAAGACGCTGCCCGATTCGGCCAGCCTCATCCCGGCCGGCTTCGGTCGCCTCAATCAGGACGTGATCACCCTTCGCCTCGGCACCGGGTCGCTCGACATCCGGATCGTCCCGCTCGAGGAAGGGTTGCTGCGACTCCTGTCACCGGACGGCTACCGCGCGCTGACCAATCTCGTGGCGGGCGAGCAGAAGCGGCTCGATTCGCTCGGCGCGGCACGCGGCCTCCGGCAACCCGGGCTCGCCCTGGTCACGTTCTTCGGGCTGGCGCCGAATACCCGGTTCGACCCGCAGTTGCTGACCGTGATGGGGCGGAACCAGCTCTATCGACCGGTCGGCGTGCTGCCGCTCTCACCCGGCTTCTCGAATCAGCAGCTCGACGCGCGCGGGCAGGCCACGGCGATCATCGTCTATGAGCGCCCCTTGCCGGTGCTCGAGCCGTTCACGGTGAGCTACCTGAGCGCCAGCAGCACGGAATGGGAGCGGAAGCTGCAACGGCTGAACGCGGAACGCGCCCGAATCGTCGGTCGTGCCGCGGCGGCCCCGGACACGGGCCGCCGAGTCCCATGACGTTGCGTCCACTTCGGCGCGTCAGCGTGCCCGAGGCGATCCGACAGCACCGCGACGCCTGGCTCGCGGATCTTCAGCACGCCCTCACCGCGCCCGGCGCCGACTGGTCCGCCATCACCGCCGAGACGCTCTACGGGCTGAGCTACCCGGGCCAGGGGACGCTCGCGGAACGGCTCGCCGACCCCGCCCTGCCCCTCACCGCCCGCATTGCGCTCGAGTCGCTCGATCCGCGGCACGTCACCCTCGAGCCGGAGTACTACGCCGAGATCGACGAGGCGCGCTTTGCCCGGGTCAAGCCGTTGCTCTGGCTCTGGTACTCCTTCGATCGACTGCCGCTCGGCGGGCAGCATGTCGACTTGGGCATCGAGTTCCGGCGGCTGCTGGCTCCGCACATCTTCGCGCGCGTCGGCGAGCGCTTCAAGTGCTTCCAGCACGTGGAGTTCTCCTTCGGCTACGGCATGGAAGTGGGCGACGACGTGGTGGTCCATCGGCACGTCCTGCTCGATGATCGTGGTGGCATCGTGCTGGGCAATCGGGTGTCGATCTCGGATTACGCCAACATCTACTCGCATACCCACAGCATCGTGGAACAGAAGGACGTCACGACGCTCCAGACGGTGCTCGAGGACGACGTCCGGATCACCTACCACGCCACGGTGCTCGCCGGCGTGCGCGTCGGAGAGAACGGGATGGTCGGCGCCAACGCGCTCGCCACCAAGGACGTCCGCCCCTTCCATGTCCACGTGGGAATCCCGGCCAAGTCGATCCGGGTCAAGCCGAACGCCCCGTCCGCCCACACCAGCACGTTCAGGACCCCCCGCCACAGCGAGTCGTGACCCGGCCGTGACCCCCTTGGCACGTCCAGGGGTGGCGGGCGCACTCTGTGACACAATCGTTGCCGAAACCGTGACCGAACCGTCACGCGTTTCGGCGACCTTTGTCGTGCTGTGGGGGGAGGTGCGCCGACGAGCGGACACATCCCCGGGACCACACGGACCTTGGGACGGACTTCATGACGGCAGGATTCGCGCGGCGGCTGGGCCTGGTACTCTCCCTTCTCTTGCCGGCGGGCCTCGCGGCCCAGGGCACCGGACGGATTGTCGGCCGGATTGTCGACGCCGACGGCAACATCCCGCTCGGCGGCGTCCGCATCGCGATCGTCGGCACGCCCCGGATGGCGCAGAGCGCGGTGGACGGTCGCTACTCGCTGACCAACGTCGCGGTCGGGACCGTCTCCCTCCGGATCACCAACATCGGCTACGCCCCGAAGACCATCACCGAAGTGGCGGTCACCGACGGCGGCGTCACGACCCTCGACATCACCCTCTCGGCGCAGGCGGTCCAGCTGACCGAGATCACGGTGACGGCTGCCGCCGAGCGCGGCTCCGTCTCGGCGGCGCTCGACGAACAGCGTAGCGCGGTCGGGATCGTGAACGCGATCTCCTCCGAGCAGATCGCCCGCTCCCCCGACGGCGACGCCGCCGCGGCGGTGCAGCGCGTCAGTGGCGCCACGGTCCAGGACGGCAAGTACGTCTTCGTCCGCGGCCTTGGCGATCGCTACACGCAGGCCTCGCTCAACGGCGCCCGCATCCCGTCGCCGGAGCCGGAGAAGAAGGTCGTGCCGCTCGACCTCTTCCCGTCGTCGCTGCTCGAGGGGATCACCACCTCGAAGACCTTCACCCCCGATCAGCCGGGCGACTTCTCCGGCGCACTGGTGAACATCAAGACCAAGGAATTCTCGGGGAAGCGCTTCACCGCCTTCTCGATCACCACCGGCGCCAATGACGCGATCACCGGGCAGTCCGGCCGCTTCGCGCCGTCCACCGGCCGTGACTGGTTGGCGTTGGGCGGGGCGGCGCGCCGACTGCCGAGCGCGGTGTCGAGCACCGACTTCACGCAGCAGCTGCCGGCCTCCCAGGCCAACGCGCTGATCGGCCAGCTGCGCAATGTCTGGTCGCCGACGTCGCGGACCGGGGCGCCGAATGCCGGCTTCGGCATGACGCTCGGGGGCAACCTGCCGACGGGTGGGACCGGAGTGAGCTACCTCCTCTCGGGGACCTACTCCTTCTCGCAGGAAACGCGGGCCGGGTCACGCCGCGCGCTCGCGCAGGTGTCCGGCGCCGGCACGGCCGAGGAACTCGACCGCTACGACGGCGATCTGGGCCGCAACAGCGTGCTCTGGGGCGGGATCGCGAACCTCAGCACCACGATCGGCAGCCGCAGCAAGGTGTCGCTCAACAACACCTACAACCGGACCATGGACAATGAGGGGCGCCTCGAGACGGGCCGCTCGGAAAACCTCTCGCAGAACCTGCAGATCCAGCGGCTGCGGTACGTCGAGCGGAACGTCCGTTCGACGCAGCTGGCGCTGACGCACGACATTGGTCGGGGCCAGCAGATCGAGTGGGGCGTCACGGCGTCGGGTGTGACCCGCCGCGAGCCGGATCGTTCGGAAATCGTCTACTCGCTGCCCGAGGGCGGCGGTGCGCCGCAGTGGTTCGGCTTCTCCAACGAGGCGGCCGTCCGGACCTTCGCCGACCTGAAGGAGAACTCGCTCGAAGCCAACCTGAACTGGCGCCTGTCGCTTGGTGCCGCGTCGGTCGGGCGCTCGCTCAAGGTGGGCGGCCTCTACCGCACCACCGATCGTGACGCGGTCAACACCTCCTACTCGCTCTCGCTGGCGCGCGCCCTTGGTGCTGCCGACCTCGCGTTGCCCGCCGAAGAGCTGTTCGATGGCCGCTTCACGGCCGGCGACCAGCAGACGCTGCGCATCGTCCCGCTCGCCGCCGGCGGTTCGTACACCGCCAGCGACCGGCTTGGGGCCGGCTACGCCATGGTCACCTGGCCGCTCTCCGGTTCGCTCGAGCTGATCGGTGGCGCCCGCGTGGAACACTCCGAGGTCGAGGTCTCGTCGCTGTCGTCGGCCGGCGAGCCGTCGCTGGCCACGCCGTCCTTCACCGACGTGCTTCCGTCGCTGGCGATGAACCTCCGGTTGTCGGAACGGGCCTCGGTCCGCCTCTCGGCGACGCAGACGCTCTCACGTCCCGAGTACCGTGAGCTCTCGCCGGTGCTGTTCCGTGAAGTGATCGGGGCGGACAACGTCAAGGGCAATCCGAACCTCACCCGGGCGTTGATCCAGAACTACGACCTCCGCTGGGAGCTCTACCCGAGCCGCGGCGAGATCCTGTCGCTCGGCGTCTTCGCGAAGCGGTTCGAGCGCCCGATCGAGCGGATCTATCAGGGCACGTCCGGGACGCGCATCATCACCTACGTCAACGCCAAGTCCGCCAACAACTACGGCGCGGAAGTCGAGCTCCGGAAGGAGCTGGCCGGGCTGAGCTCGGCGCTCAAGACTTTCTCGATCGCCGCGAACGCCACGGTGATGAAGTCGACCATCGAGATCGACCCGACCTCGGGCTCGATCACGAGCGCGTCGCGCAAGATGGTGGGCCAGGCGCCGTACGTGCTCAACGGCGGTCTCACCTGGACGCACCCGACCGCGCCGGCCTCTGCCACCCTGCTCTTCAATCGCGTCGGGGCGCCCGGATCACCGAGGCCGGTGAGCAGCCGCTGCCGGACGTGGTCGAACAGTCGCGCAACGTGCTCGACCTCTCGCTCCGCTTCCCGCTGGTAGCCGGCGTCAGCGCCCGCGTCGATGCGCGCAACCTGCTCGACGCGCCGTACCAGATCCTGCAGGGCGACGTGATCCGCGAGCGGTACCGCGGCGGGCGGACGGTCAGCGTGGGGTTCAGCTGGAAGCAGTAAGAAGACGGCGAACAGCGAACGGCGATCAGCGAACGGGGCGCAGCACCACCCATCTCCCGCTCATTCATCGCTCCTGTTGTGACAACACCGTGACCCGATCACGACCAAACGCCGACACCCCAGGGGTTTCTTCCCTTCGGATGTCGGCGTTTTGCCGTCTTGCACCACCCACCACGAGGACCACGATGATGCCTGGCTTTGCTTCGACCACCCGCGCGGCGATGCTCCTGACGCTCGCCCTGATTGGTGCCTGCTCCGAGGACCCGGTGACACCGCCGGCGAATGATGCCCCGACCGGGTTGGCCGCGGCGGCGACGGGCCAGACCACCATCCGGGTGACGTGGACCGCGCCGGCGACCGCCGCCACCTCGTTCGTGCTCCAGCGTGCCACCGGCGCGGCCGGCGCCTTCGCGACGATCACGTCGCCGGCCGGCACCGCCACCCAGTACGATGACGCCGGGCTGACCCTCGGCACGCAGTATCGCTATCGCCTCGCGGCGGTGCGCGCCGCAGGCACCTCGGCCTACTCGACCGAAGCGACGGCAACGACGGCTGGCGTCGGTGCCATCGAAGTCACCGCCGACATCACCACCAACACCACGTGGACCCCCGCGAACGTCTACCGGCTGAAGGGCTTCCGGAAGGTCGCCAACGGCGCCACGCTGACGATCGATGCCGGCACCCGCATCGAGGGTGACTTCGCCACCGTCGGCTCGTCGCTCTTCGTGCTGCGTGGCGCCCGGATCGTGGCCAACGGCACCGCGGCCGATCCGATCGTCTTCACCTCGTCGCAGACGGCCGGCACGCGCCAGTCCGGCGACTGGGGCGGCCTGGTCATCGTCGGCAACGGCGTCATCAACCGCTCGGGCGTCGTGAACATCGAAGGGACCGGCACGTCGGTCGACAATGCCCTCGTTCCCTATTCGGGCGGCAACAACAACGGCGACAACAGCGGCCGCCTGAGCTACGTGCGCGTCGAGTACGCCGGCTTCGGTCCCGCGCAGGATGCCGAGCTCAATTCCTTCACGCTCGCGGCGGTCGGCAGCGCTACGGTCATCGACCACCTCGAGGCGTTGAACGGCCTCGACGACCACTTCGAGATCTTCGGTGGGGCGCTCGACGCGAAGTACCTGGTGTCGTACCAGGCCGGCGACGACCACTTCGACATGTCGGAAGGCTTCCAGGGCCGCCTGCAGTACCTGGTCGGCTTCCAGAGCAAGGTGCTGGTCCCGCGCGCTGGCGCCGGCAACGTCTCCTCGGATCCGCAGGGCATCGAGAACGACGGCTGCAACGGCTCGGGCTGCGACAACGGCTTCGACACCACGCCGTTCACCGTCCCGGTGGTCGCCAACTTCACGCTGGTCGGGACCGGGCCGGGCGTCGTCGGCGCCTCGGGCGGCTATGGCGCCGTGCTGCGCCGCGGCACCGGCGGGCACTACGTCAACGGCATCTTCGCTCGCTGGCCCGCTGCCGCGATCGGCTATCGTGACGCCGCGTCGAAGTCGCGCGAAACGAACGGGCTGCTCTCGTTCAAGGGCGTGTTCGTGGCCGAGTCGCCGGTGGCCTTCCAGGCCGGCCAGCAGACCTACGCCGGCAACGTGGCCGACGTCGACTTCCAGGGTGCCACCACCGCCGTCTCCTTGTTCACGAAGCTCCCGGCCGCCCCGACCGCCGTCGGCGATTTCGACTGGTCGCTGGCAGCCGCCGTCGCCCCGCGCACGGGTGGCGTGACCACCTTCACCGGGGACCTGCTCACCCGCGCCGGCGCCTTCATCACCGGCACGAGCTATCGTGGCGCCGCGGATCCGGCGGGCACCAAGTGGTGGGAAGGGTGGACGTCGTACAGCAACAACTGAGGTCGTAGGTCGTAGGTCGTAGTCGTTAGTCATTGGTCGTTAGGATTGAGGGTCGCAGGTTGGCGTACAGCCGGCCTGCGACTCTCCTACTTCAGGAAGCAACCGATGCGTGCCTTGGTCGTGATGGTGGGGTTGGTGGGATTGATTGCGTGTGGGGCTGGTCAGAAGCCGGCCGAGGTCGCGGTGGACACGACCCGTCCCTGGGCAAAGCCGGGCGATGTGGTCGATTCGATCTTACCGATGCCGGAGCTGCTCCGGCGCTTTCGCGTGGGGCTGACCCAACCGACCGAACTCGAGGGAGGCGCGGCCTCGCGCGATGCCTTGGCGGCTCGCTTCATCGGGGCCATTGCCACGCAAGACACGGTGGCTCTGCGTGGCATGCTGTTGAGCCGGGCGGAATTCGCCTGGCTGATGTTCCCGGATCACCGCTACGCCGAGCCGCCGTACGAGCTCGACCCCGGGATCTTCTGGCTGCAGTTGACGGCGGAGAACAGCAAGGGCGTCGAGCGCGTGCTGCAGCGCTACGGGGGGCAACCGCTGGCCTTCGAACGGCTGACGTGCAACGCGGACACGCTGCAGATGCTGCGGGGTCCCACGAAGCTCTGGGGGCCGTGCCGCGTGCGCTATCGCACGGCCGACAGCACCCTCACTCGGCAACTTTTCGGCTCGATGATCGAACGGAACGGCCGGGTGAAGCTGGTGAGTTACAACAACGAGTTCTAGGGAGCTGGCGGGCGGACGGGGATGCCGCGGCGGGTGAGGAAGGCGCGGGCATCGGCGATCGTGGTGCCATCAAAGTGGAAGATCGAGGCGGCGAGCACCCCATGTGCTCCCGCCTCGAATGCATCCGCCAGGTGGGCCAGCGACCCGGCCCCGCCCGACGCGATCACCGGAATGCCGACGGCCTTCGCGGCGGCCTCGGTCAGATCGAGGTCGTAGCCGCTGCGCGTCCCGTCCCGATCCATCGACGTCAGCAGGATCTCGCCGGCACCGAGACGCTCCAGCGTGGCGAGCCACCCCAGCGCCTCGAGACCGGTCTCGTCCCGGCCCCCATTCGCCATCACCATCCAGCGGTCGCCCTCGCGGCGCACATCAACCGCGGCCACGACGCACTGCGACCCGTAGGCGTCGGCCAACTGCGAGACCAGGTCGGGGTCGCGGATCGCCGCGGTGTTGACCGCCACCTTGTCGGCCCCCGCGCGGAGCGCCGCGCCGGCATCGTCCACCGAGCGGATGCCACCACCCACGGTGAAGGGGATGAAGATCGTCTCGGCGATCCGCTCCACCATCGACAGGGTCGTGCTGTGGTCACGATAGGACGCGGTGATGTCGAGGAAGACGAGCTCGTCGGCGCCTTCGCGATCGTAGCGCGCGGCCTGCTCCACCGGGTCGCCCGCATCACGGAGCGACTCGAAGTGCACGCCCTTCACGACGCGGCCGTCGGCCACGTCCAGGCAGGGGATGATGCGGCGCGCTAGCATAGGCGGAGGACATCCTCGATCGGGCCGGCATCACCGCTGCCGAGCATGCGGATGGCGTCGTCGAGGGCGCGCGCCTCGCGGGCCCAGGCACACCGCTGCCGCGCATCGGCCGGCGTGCACCACTGCCGTGCCGCGTGTTCGTGACTCAACACGACCTCGGCATCTTCCGGAAGGAAGGCAACGAAGACCGGCACCATCGCCACTTCGTCCACGCGATGCTGGTAGAAGAGTTCGACGCGCGAGAGGTTGTAGAAGCGGGTCGGTGCCACGCCCGTCTCCTCACGCACCTCGCGCTGCGCGGCGTCCGCGGGCGTCTCCCCCGCCTCGATATGCCCGTGCACCATCTCCCACGACCCGGGACAGCGGCCGCCGGGCCCGCGCTGCAGCAGGAGCACCTCCAGCGCCTCCCCGCGGCCTCGCAGCACCACGACGTCGACCAGCGAGACCGCGACGGTTGTCATGGCGTCCACTCCGCAAACGCCTTCAGGAGGGCAATCCCCGCCTGCTGCGACTTCTCGGGATGGAACTGCGCCCCGAGGACGCTCCCCTGCCCCACCAGCGAGGGGAACCGGCCATCGTAGTCGCCGACGCCGAGGATGGCGTCCTCCGGCAAGTCGGCGGGGTGGTACGAATGGACGTGATAGTAGAACTGCCCCGTCTCGCCGAGGAGCGGGCCGGCCACCGGGTGGCGCCGCCCAGCCTCGGTGGCGCGGACCTCGGCCCAGCCGACATGCGGGACATGTCGCGTGGTGCGGAAGCGGATGACACGGCCAGGGAGCAGGCCGAGGCCGGTGGCGCCCGGTGCTTCCTCGCTCTCGCGGTGACAGAGCTGCATCCCGAGGCATATGCCGAGCAACGGACGGCCGGCCGCGGCGACGTCGCGGAGTGCCTCTCCCAGGCCCGTCACCGCCAGCGTCACCGCCGCGCGACCGAAGTTTCCCACCCCCGGCAATACCACGCGATCGGCGCGGCGCACCGCGTCGGGATCGGCCGTGAGCGTGCCCGGATGCCCGGCCGCAGCGAGCGCCCGGACCACCGACGCGAGGTTGTTGACCCCGTAGTCCACGACAGCGATCACAGCACGCCCTTGGTGGACGGGACGCCCTGCACCCGCGGGTCGATGGCGGTCGCCGCATCGAGCGCGCGCGTGAACGCCTTGAAGGTCGCCTCGACGATGTGATGCGCGTTGCGGCCGCGGATCAGGTCGATGTGCATCGTGAGGCCGGCGTGCACCGCAACGGCGCGGAAGAACTCCGGCACCAGCGCGACGTCGAACTCGCCGAGCATCTGCCAGGCGACCGGATCGGCGTGCCACTCCAGGTGCGGGCGCCCCGAGCAATCGATCACCACGCGCACCAGCGCCTCGTCGAGCGGCACGGTGGCCTCACCGTAGCGCCGGATGCCGGCACGATCATCGAGCGCCTCGGCGATCGCCTGGCCGAGTGCGATGCCGGTGTCCTCGACGGTGTGATGCCCATCGACGTGCAGATCCCCCTCGGCATGCACCACGAGATCGAAGAGCCCGTGACGAGCGACGGCGGTCAGCATGTGATCGAAGAAGCCGATGCCGGACTCGATCGACGCCTCGCCGGTGCCGTCCAATTCGAGCCGGACCCGGATTTCCGTCTCGGCAGTGATCCGTTCAATGGTGGCGGACCGGCTCATGCGGCCTCCCCGAAAATGGTGCGCAAGGCGGCGAGCACGGCGGTGACGTCGTCCTCGGTGCCGATGGAGATGCGAAGGCACTGCTCCAGGTCGACGCCCGCCGAGACGTCCCGGATCAGGATCCCGAAGTCGTCCAGCAGCCGCCGGAACACCACCCGGGCCGGGACGGCGTCGCAGCGAATGATGCAGAAGTTGGCGGCGCTGTCGAAGGCGACGAGGCCGGGGATCGTCCGCAGCGCGGCGATCGTGCGGTCGCGGCGGTCGCGGATCTCGGCGACGCGCGCGGCGATCCGGTCGGCATGGTCGAGCACGACCTCGGCCGCTTCGAGCGTCACGAGGTTCACGTTGTAGGGCAGCTTCGCCTTGGCGATCTCGCGGGCAAGCTCGGGGTGTGCCAACGCCACGCCGAAGCGCAGGCCGGCCAGCCCGACCGCCTTGGAGAAGGTCCGCAGCACCACCAGTCGCGGATGCTGCGCGAGCAAGGGGATGGCGGTCTCCCCGCCGAATTCGACGTACGCTTCGTCGCAGACCACGAGGCCGTCGAAGGCGTCCAGCGCCGCTTCCACCTCGCGCCGCGTCACCGCCGAACCGGTCGGATTGTTGGGCGTGTTGAGCACGAGCACCTTGGCCGAATCGCGCTCGACGGTGCGGAGGAGCCGGGGCATGTCGTAGCGAAAGTCGCGGGCGAACGGCACGCCGACGTAGTGCGCGCCATGCACCGCCGCGAGGAGCCGATAGAGCGAGAAGGTCGGCGCCGGCGCGACGATCACGTCGTCGCGATCGAGGGTGACGGCGAGCGTCGCCTGGATCAGCTCGTTGGAGCCGTTGCCGACCAGCAGTCCCTCGGCGTCCCAGTCATAGTGGGTCGCCAGCCGATCGAGCAGCGAGCGCGGCGTGAACTCCGGATAGCGATGCCAGGGCTTGGCCCGGGCGCGCTCGAGGATCGCCGTCTTGAGATCGGCATCGAGATCGGAGGGCGCCTCGTTCTGATTGATCTTGTGCCGGGCGACCGGCGCCGCGAGGGTGTAGGCGCCCTGCGACCGCACGCTCGCCTTGATCAGGCGGAGCGCCTCGACCGGGTCGGGGCGCGTCGTCGTCGCCGCGGTCACGGCTGGCGGCGACCGAGGGTCGCCTCGAGGCGCGCCGCGAGGGCCCGGGGACGGAACGGCTTGGTCAGGAAGTCGGTCGCCCCGAGCCGCAGCACCCGCACTTCGTTGTCCTCGTCGCCGCGGGCGGAGAGCACCACGACCGGGAGGTCCATCGTGGCGGGGCGGGAGCGCAACTGGGCAAGCACGGAATAGCCATCCACGTTCGGGAGATTGAGATCGAGCAGCACGAGGTCGGGGTTGTGGCGATCGACCTGTTCGAGCGCCTCGGCCCCATCCCGCGCCTCACAGATCCGATACCCCTCCTGCTCCAGAAGGTCCCGCATCACCCGGCGCAGGGTATCCTCGTCCTCGACCAGCAGGATGGTGGCGCGCGCGACCACCGGGGCGACCTCCTCCGGCCCCGCGGGCGGCTCGTCGACCAACTCGAGATCGTCGAGAAAGGCGTCGCTGGGGGCTGGCGCGACCGGCGGCGGCGCGACCGGCGCGGCGACGGGCGTCACCGCGGAGGCAACCGCCAGCAGCTCACTGCCGCCCCGCGGCGTGACCGTCCCGTGACTCGGAATGTCGGTGACTCGCAGCAGCTCATCAATCGAGGTGTGGCCGTCGAGCACGTGCCGCAGCCCGCAGTCGAAGAGCGACAGCATGCCGTTGGCGCGCGCCATTTCGGCGATGCCGTGGGCCGTGGCGTTGGACCCGACGACTCGCTCGAGCTCCGGCGTCATCTCCAGCAGCTCGACGATCGAGAAGCGCCCACGATAGCCGGTCTGCGTGCACTGCCCGCAGCCGACCGCCTTGAACAGCTGGGCGCCCTCCGGCACGTACGGCAGCACGCGCGCCGGCAGTTCGCCAATCGGCTGCGCCGTGCGACACACCGGGCAGAGCTGCCGCATCAGCCGCTGCGCGATCACGCCACGGAGCGCCGCGCCGATCTTGAACGCCTCGAGGCCCATGTCGACGAGACGCGTCACCGTGTTCGGCGCATCGTTGGTGTGCAGCGTCGACAGCACCAGGTGGCCGGTCAGCGAGGCCTGCACGGCGATCTGCGCGGTCTCGAGGTCACGGATTTCGCCGACCAGGACCACGTCGGGGTCCTGACGCAGGATCGAGCGCAACGCCGCGGCAAAGGTGAGCCCCTGTTTGTCGTTGGTCTGCACCTGCACAATGTTGCGCCCGAGCCGGTATTCGACCGGATCCTCGACGGTGATGATGTTGATCCCTTCGCGCTGGATCTCGCGGATGCAGGCGTACAACGTCGTCGTCTTGCCCGAGCCGGTCGGGCCGGTGCAGAGCACCACGCCCTCCTTGTGGCCGAGCATGCGGCGCACGCCTTCCTGTTCTTCCGGATAAAGACCGAGCGAGGGGAGCGCGAGTGCCGTGCTCTGGGTATTGAGGATCCGGATGACGACCTTCTCGCCATGCGTCGCCGGCAGCGTCGAGATGCGCAGGTCGACCGGCGTGCCGCTTGCCTGGGAGACGCGCGCCCGGCCGTCCTGCGGCCGCAACCGATCGGCAATGTCCATCCCGGCCATGATCTTCACGCGCGAGATGAGCGGGATGCCCGCCTTCCGCGGAATCGTCATCGCCTGACGCAGCACGCCATCGATCCGGTAGCGGACGATGACCGACTGCTCGCCCGACTCGATGTGGATGTCGCTGGCGCGCGAGATGATCCCGTCGGCGAGGAGCACATTCACCAGCTTGATGATCGGCCGCGAGGTGGCTTCGGCAGTCAGCAGGTCGGTCTCGTCGTCGCTCGCTTCCTCCACCAGCTCGGCCCCCTCGAGGCCGTCCAGCCCCGAGAGCATGTCGGCGACCGTGCCATCGTTGACATGCGTGCCGTAGAGCTCGTCGAGCTTCTCGCGGATCCGCGGCGGCGACGCCAGCGCCATCCGCACCTCGCGCCCGGTGGCGAAGGCGAGCGCCTGCTCGGCGCCGACATCAAACGGGTTGGCGGTGGCGACGAGCAGCAGGGCATCGGTCACGCTCACGGGCACGACGCGATAGCGGCGCGCGAGCGCCTCGGGGAGGGCATCCCGGCCCGCAGCGTCGACCAGCGTCAGGTCCGCGATCGGTAACCGGCAGCGCGCGGAGAGGGCGGCCAGGATGTCGGCCTCGGGCAACATCCGCGCATCGAGGACGCGCTCCCACAGCGAGTCGTGGCTGGTCTGCCCCTCCTGCGCACGCTCCAGCGTCCCCGCCGGAAGGAGGGGGCCGAGAATCGTTGCCAGCCACTCATCGTTGAAGCTCGCCACGCGCGTGCCGTCCCGGGTCGAAGGCCCACACAAAGAGTCCCCGAAATCTATGTCCGACAAGGGGATGGGGCCAAACCGCCGGCACCAGCAGGCGGCCGGACGGCGCGGTGGTGCACCGAGGTGCCGCTGGGGCGTCCACGTCCATGAAGGGAGTCGCACACCCGGTGCGGCCGCCGACCCCAGCCCGGAGCCCTGCATGCCCCAACGCGCCACCAGTCTCGAGGAAATGCTCGATCAGATCGAGGAAGTCTCCACGGAAAACGCCTCGGTCACGTTTGACCAGATTCTTGACGCGGTGGGGCGTCGCTCCTTCGGGCCGTTGCTGATCGTGGCCGGGTTGGTCGTGCTGGCGCCGGTGGTCGGGGACATCCCGGGGATGCCGACGGCCGTGGCGATCTTCGTCGCGCTGGTTGCGGGCCAGTTCGCGTTCGGCGCCACGCAGATCTGGCTCCCGCGCTGGATGCTCGACCGCAAGGTCAAGAGCGCCAAGCTCGGCAAGCCCGTCCGCGTCCTGCGGAAGCCCGCTGCCTGGATCGACGGACTGACCCGACCCCGCCTGCGGGCGCTCGCCGGCCCGCAGGCGGTCCGCGTGGTGGCAAGCATGTGTCTGGCGCTCGCTGTGGTGATGCCGCTCATGGAAGTCGTGCCGTTCAGCGCCAACGCAGCCGGCCTGGTCCTGGCGGTGTTCGGGCTCGCGCTGATCGCCAGCGACGGCCTCATGGTGGTCATCGGCGCCCTGGTGACGCTGGCAACGCTGGTGTTGATGGCGCTGGTCCTGTTCTAGTCCCGCGGACGCTCGGTGTCCACAGAGCTCCGGTTGAGCTGACACGTGCCGCCGATCGCGGCGTTAGAGAATCGGCCACCAGTCGGGATGTGCGTCGACGCTGACGCCGAACCGCCCGGTCCGAAGGGAGATCCCCGCCTCCACCCGGAACAGCGGCCCCCAGAGATCGAGGCGAACCCCGACGACCGTCTCCACCCGCCCGACCCCACGCCACGGCAGGTCGCGCGCATCACCGCCGGCCACCCCGGCCGCGAGAAACGGGGTCACCGCACTCGGAAGCCGCAGTCCACGGGCATTCGGGAGCGGTGGCATGGGGAGGTTGGCCGGCGCCGTCCAGCCGATCTCGGCGCGTGCCATCCGCGCCCCACCGAGTGCGCGGTAAGGGATTCCTGGCAGGGTGTGCCGGCCGCCGAGGACGAAGCTGCGGTACCCCGGCACCTCGCTGGTCGCGACGCCAGCTTCCATCGTCGTGCCAAGGCGGCCGCGACCAAGCGCCGTGCCGCCGCGCCACGACCCTTCGGCCCGCCCCCATCGGGCGGCCCCGGACCCCGCCTCGATCGCCAGCTGCCAGCCGTCGCCGGTCGCGGCCCGTCGGCTGTACCTCGTCGTTGCCACCGTCACCGCGCCGATGCCGAGCGATGGATTCGCGCGCATCGAGCCGCTGAGCGGCGTGAAGACCGCCGCCACGGACCACGACCATTCGCGCGCCAGGCCAAGCTGCAGGGCACCTCCCTGCAGCGTGGTGCGCACGTCGAGTGCGGCGCGCTCGAGCAGCGTCCAGTCGCCGAGATCGGCACCGCCGATCACGCTTGCGAAGGAGCTGGCCACCCCGCTCCCACTCGGCACATCACCGACGTCGACCAGGCGCCGTTCGCCGCCGATGCTCCACTGGGCGCCGGCGATCGAGCGCGCGAGCGAGACTCCACCGAGGACTCGCCCATCGCTGGCCCCCACGCCCACCCGCGCGCGGAGCGTCACCCCGTCCCCCAATTGGCGCCGCAGGCCGAGCATCGGCGTCACGCCACCAACCCGGGTGACGCGGAGCAGGTCCGAGACGCCCACGGCGGCGAGTCGGGTGTGCGGCAGGCCATCGAGGAGACGTCCACCCAGCGCCTGCATCGCGGCCCGTTGCGCCTCGGCAATCGCCGCATCGGCATCGGGGAGCGGGGCGAGTCGATCCGCGAGCGATTGTCGCCAGGTCGTGTCACCACCAGGCGTGCGCAGTCCATCGACCTGGAAGCCGAGAAAACGATTCAGCGCGTGGGCCACGCCGAGCTCGTAGTCGGTGAGCGTCCAGTCGGCGCGAAGGATCGTGCGGAGCGGCAGGTCGAGGAGCGGTTCGCCGCGGCGGATCACGATGGATTGCCGCCACGGCAGCCAACGAGTCCCTTCCTGCAGCGCGTTCTCGAGGATGACCGTGATGTCCTCAACCGAGGGATCGCGGTAGGACGCCGGCGTGAAGGTGAAGCGGAAGCGCACCAGCGCGGCCCGATCGATATCGAGGTAGAGCGTCCCCACGGTGCCGGGCGCCGTCGGGTCGAGCGGCCGGACCTCGACCGACACCACGCGAACGGCGCCCCCGGGACCCGCGATACGGAGCGTGTCCCGCTCGGCGAACTGGTAGCGGAGTAATCCGGCGGGTGAGAGCGGATGCAGCACGTCGCGCACCTCTTCGCCGTCGCCGAGGCGGAGAATCCCGCCGAAGTCGTTGGCAACGATCCCCAGGTGGTCGCGATGATAGCGAATGCGATTGGGCAGGAAGGAGGAATCGCGCCAGGCCACGATGATCTGCTTGTGCCGGTTCGGGGCCTCCCCGTACACTTCGACCTCGAGTTCATCCGCCCGGATCACCCGTTCCACGGACGTGCCCCCGTGTTCGACCACCGACGTCATCCGCACCACGCCATGGGCGCGCGCCTGCCAGGCGGTCAGGAGGGTGTCGGCATCGCGGGAGAGCCGGTGCAGGGCGGCACGCTGCAGCAGCGGCAGCGAATCGCCGCGGTGCCACAGCTGTCCCGCGAGACGCCCCGGACCCAGCAGGACCACCCCGAGCAGGGCGACGGCACGCAGCGACGGGATCATCACTGGAAGCTAGCTGCGCTCCTCCTGGTCGCGGCGTGCGGCGGCGCGCGCGCGGCACGGCCCGTCGGTGCTCCACTGCCGACGGTCGGGAGCGGCGGTCCGCAGGCGCTGGCCAGCGTCTGGGCGCTCGAACGGCTCGGTCCGTCACCGATGGACACGACCGTGCGCTTCGCGGCGCTCATCGGGCGGACCGTGGTCCTGCGCCACCCCCGCCCCGACCTCTCGATCTTCGCCATCGTGACCTTCCCGCCAGGCTCGATGCGCGCCCGCCAGGGCGACAGCGTGACGGTGCAGCTCCAGCCGACGCCGGGCCGCTACGGCTTCACGCTCACCAG